>CAZBFS010000042.1:0-10524 GCA_964491215.1 uncultured Proteiniphilum sp. | reverse complement strand
TGCAGTCCCGCGCCGGCGAACATATTACCGGCACCCTGCTGTGTGGGGATATTGTAATTCTTCGGGTTGATGTAGCCCATCAGGTGTAGTGTCAGCCTGTTAAACTGCCGCTGCCAGTAGATGAAGTTGTAGGACGATTTGTTGCGCCAGTCGAAGTAGGCGATCAGGCTCACCTCATCGAACAGCCCCACCGGGTAGCGGGCGCTGAGCTGTGAGAAGGTGAACGGCTCCTGAAAGCGAAACGGTTGCTCATCGTAGGCTGCCAGCAGCTGCTCCCAGGTCAGGGTCAGTCCGTTACCCCACCCGAAAGTGTAGTCCACACCGATATTCACTATCTGCTGGTTGGTCATGATTCCCACATCCCTCTTCATATGCGTCCAGGAAGCCTCTACCCAGTAGCCCACCACACGGTCGAATTTCGCATCGAACCCCAGGCGGTGCTCCGGGATCCTGTCGTATCGGAAAGGCTCCTCCGCAAGCGCACTGCCGTCCGCAACACGGTAGTGGTATGTGAGGGCTGCCTCGCCGCTGCCGGCAGGGTATTGCAGGCGCCCCCCCACCTCCGGCAGTGAGTGGTCGGTGCCGAGCTGCTCCCATCCTTTCGGATCATGGTTGCCATGCAGCACCCAGAGCCATAGGTTGGCATTATTGAGGAAGTAGTAACGGCCGAGGAGTCCCCATACTCCGTCGGTGAGCTGCAGCGGGTCGCGCGGGTCCATCTGGTCGAACCACATCAGCGGGCGCAGGATGGAGGCCGACCCGAAGTTGATCTTCTGCAGTCCGGCACGCAGTTCGAACTGACTGCCGGAGTAGCGCGCCCAGAGGCGGTAGGGCTTGATCCTCCCGTCCCGGCTGTAATTGTCGATGTGGCTCATTCCGATGTTGCCATAGAGGTTGGCCGACACTTCAAAGTCTACCATTCTCCTCTCCCCTACTGGCAGCTCCAGGTTCAGCTGGGGGATATAGCGCACACCGTTCCACCAGGGGTAATCGTTCTCCGGGTTGAAATGGGTATAGGCCGAGAGCTGTCCTTTATACCTCAGCAACTGCTGTGCTCCGGCATAGGCAGAGGCGATAAGCAACAGCCCCGACAGTAGGATGTAACGTGCAAGCTTCACATTGTTATCTTTTAGATATTCCATAAGCGATGAAACGGGTAAACTCAAGGATGAAATCCTGCGTGGAGTCATACATCGCCATTAACTCCTCATCCTGCAGTAGCTCCATTATCTTGCCCGACACCTTTAGCAGGAACTCCGGCTTGAAATTTTTTCTGAAGAGACCCTTCTCCTGTGCAATCCTCCACTCACGCATCATCCCGCTCCAGGCCTCCTTCGATATCTCCTCCACGAAGATCTTCAGCTCCGGCTCGTTGTCCATGTAGAAATCCTCCATAAACTCGTGACTGATATCATTGGTACCCTCTGCCTTGAGAAGAATCAGCTCTTTCAACATATCCTCACTGCTGATATTCTCCTCCATCAGCTGCGAGAATCTATTCATACCCTTCTCCACCTCATAGGTAAAGACGGTCTTTGCCAGTTCAATCTTGTTGGGGAAATATTTGTAGAAGGTCATCTTGCTCACTCCTGCCTTCCCGCAGATCTCCTGTATGGTGACTCTTCTGAAGCCATGTTTCCAGAACAGTTCGCGGGCGGCGGTGAGGATCTCCCCATATTTTTTGCTTTTCACTGTCGTGCTCATAACGTACTCATTTCATATAATTATACAAAACAAGTCATTTCATACGATATATGCAATTATTTATCACTTTTGTATAGTTAAATTTTAAATTACTCACCTTTCGCGGTCATCTTTTCAATTCATTTCCCCATCTTTGCATGCAATATAAAACAATGAGATGAACAGGAACTGTAATCACTAAAAGATATATCCTATGAGCAATTACGTAATACCCACACAGGTCCGCATCGGGCACATACACCTCAAGGTATCCGACCTGGAGCGCGCCCTCTCCTTTTATCGCGACCTGCTGGGCTTCGAGGTCACCATGATGTACGGCAAGCAGGCAGCCTTCCTCTCTGCCGGCGGCTATCATCACCATATAGGACTGAACACGTGGCACAGTGAGGGATTGCCCAATGCACCCGTCGACAGTGTGGGCCTCTACCACACCGCCATTGCCTACCCTACCCGCAGGGACCTGGCCCTGATCCTGAAACGGCTACTGGAAGCCGGGTACCCCGTTACCGGTGCGAGCGACCATGGGGTCTCCGAAGCGATCTATATGAACGATCCCGACGGTAACGGTGTAGAACTTTACTGGGACAAGCCCAAGGCGCAGTGGCCTGTGGAGGCCGACGGCACCCTCAACATGTTCACCTGGCCACTGGAGGTGGAAGATCTGCTGCGTGAGGCGGACAAAGATATGGAAGCCTGAAAATGATTAATGCTGATTCTCCACAATTAACGCCAGCAGCTTCCCGGGTGACATGTCATACCGTCTTGCGAGCGACTCGATTGTCTCCTGCTCTCCAAGAACCAGATCATCGGCACCGATCAAGCTCCCCAACTGAGTAATCTCGATCCCCAGCACAACGCAGGTTTCGGCAATGGGAGCGGTCACTATTTGCTCAATCAACATTTCATCGTGGTCATTGTGGTTGTAATCCAACACAACCAGGAATAGTGACAGGAGCAGGACCACTGCTGCAGAGATAAGGAATATCTTTTTTGGGAAATAGCTTTTCGTACTTCTCCAGTTGATAACCAGATGCAGGATAGAGAACAACACGAAGGTGAGTCCCATGATTTCATGGATGGCCGTAGTATAATCGTCGAGCAGATGGAAGAACATCAGAATACCGGAGAGCGCCACAACCAGAAATATGAGTGTCAGCACAGGTGTCACGAAGCCTCTTTTCAGTTTCATCTTCGAAGCGTTTAATAGTTTGCTTTTTTGCATTTTGAATATGCCCCGGTGTGTAGACCCGATTCATACGTTTTCCCAACAAAAGTATCTTTTTATTGAGAAATGAGCAATAACAACTGTTCCTAATTCTACACCAGTCTCATGCAATTTTAACGGAATCAATTTTTTTATTTTGTTTTTACTGTTTTTTATTACTTTTGAGGCAGTAAATATTCAGTGAAATTAGGATATCAGAGCGATCGAAAAGAGACATCTTTCGCTTATATCAATCAATCCGCATAAATATGAAAACATCGTTAAAAATAGAAGAGCTGGGCATCTTCCTTTTGAGCCTCTTCCTCTTCACCCGGCTTGATCTGGCCTGGTGGTGGTTTCCCCTGTTGCTGTTCGTGCCCGATATCGGGATGATCGGTTACGCCATCAACCCAAAGGTGGGTGCGATCACCTACAACCTGGTCCACCACCGTTTTGTAGCGACGCTGGTTGCCCTCTACGGGCTCACCCTGGGCGGCGTCTACTGGCAGCTGGCAGCCATCATCCTGTTCGCGCACAGCTCCCTCGACCGTGTGCTGGGCTACGGCCTTAAATACGATGACAGCTTCGGCAATACCCATCTCGGGAGAATCGGTAAAGAGGGAAACGATTAAAATTCAGGAGTAAACTGATACTGAAACAAGAGAACACGATATAACAACAACAGATCAAATCAAAAAAATGGAAATCAATGAACTGAGAAAGAGAAAGGGCATCGGTGGAAATAAACAGTTAATCGATTCCTACATGCATTTCGAGAGGTTATTATCGGAATTGAGAAAAAGGAAACTCCCCGATGAGGTAGTTCAGGCCATCAACACCAACATTGACCTGATAGACCCGGATCCGGGAACAGAAGAGGACCTGAGAAAACAGCTCAGGAAAATGCAATCTGATATCCTTAGACTGATTGAGAAAGAGCTGAAGCTGGTGCCGAAGAATCACTATCGCAATGTCTGGCTGGCCCTGGGAATAGCCGCCTTTGGAGTACCTCTTGGTGTTGTCTTCGGAGCCAGCCTAGGCAACATGGGATATTTAGCCATTGGTATTCCTTTCGGATTATCCATCGGGTTGGCGATAGGTACCGGACTGGACAAAAAAGCAGCAGATGAAGGAAGACAGCTTGATGTGGAGATCAACTTCTGAGTAAATTAACCAGGATATGAGTTAAACTAGTACAATCGTAAGTGAACAGTCATTGAGAAAAAAACGAAAAACAGCATCTTTTCTAAATATTTGTTATATTTGCACCCGGAGTCATTGATAATGAATGGGAAATAACTGAACATACCGTTTCATTTGGATTAGATAACGAATTACCATAAACACAATTATTCCAATTCTCGTTTTTACACACAATTAATTTCAAAGAGTCATGAAAAAGAATTTTCTGTTGATTTTGGCATTGGGTTTATTGTTCTCATGCTCCTCATCCGGTCCTAAGAAAACAGCACAGGCATTCGTGGATAACCTGGCACAGGGAAAGGTGGATGAAGCAAAGAAGTACGCCACCGAGGCTACCGGACAGATGCTTGATATGGCAAGTGCTTTCGGCGGGATAGATGTGAATCCCGATTTTGAATTCACCTTCCTCAGAGATTCGGTGGTGGATAACAGTGCCTGGGTCTATTTCTCCGACCAGGATGGCAAGGAAGATGTAATTGAACTGGTTAAGGTCGATGGAAAGTGGCTGGTTCATATGGAGAGTGAGAAATAGAAAACCCTTAGCCTGTTGCCTGCTTCTATTCATCCTGTCGGTCACCGGCTGCACGGGAGGGCATCCCTCGTCCGAACACTTGACGTTACCTGTCGGCTTGGATGACAGCGCCTACCTGATCGTACGGCTAGGGGATGGTTACTTTTCCAATATCTTCCGAAAGGTATCCTCACAGGAGAAACGCTTTTCCCATTCTGGTATCATCCATCCTGTCGATGAGAGTTACAAGGTCTATCACATTGAGGCGAATGAGCTCACCGGTAAAGGCATCGTGAGAGATGAACCCCTGGAATCGTTCATCAGCCATTCCAGGGAGTGGGCTCTCTTTGCGATCAACACACCCGACACGATGAAGACTGAGATCGTGAAACAGGCCCGTATCTTTTACGAGAGCGGGATCCCCTTCGACCTCGATTTCGACCTGGCAACCGACAACAAGCTCTACTGCTCCGAGCTGGTGGCGAAGGCGATCAACAACGCCTTTGGAGAAGAGCTGATCACACCCGGCCTGCACATTGCCGGCCATTCATTTTACGGTCTCGACGACATCTACATGCACCACCTGTTCCACTGCCTCTATGACAGCAGTGAATGCCCGGTAGAAGATGAATGAATTGATGTGATGTGACAAATAAATTTGATTTGGAGGTTAATCATGAAAAAATGGTATGATGAGGAGTATGAATGGGAAATTGAGGTAATACGGTTTCTCAACAGTGACCATACTGAACGGTATTGTCGCAACGGCGAGGAAGTGGGTGATAAGTATACCTGCACCTATGGCTGTCCTGTAAATAAAGATGGTCAGGGTATCTACTCAAAAGTAATGATGATTATGTTCCCTATCATGGCGGCTGTCAGAAGTGGCGGAGACTTGGAGAACATCGGTGGCAACAGCAAATATAGCAAGGATATTGTATGTCCCGATGGCTGTGTGATGTTCAGGCTGACGGCAAAGAAACTTGGGAATGAGAATTTTTTCAAAGGGAAATTTTTTGATTAGATCTTATTTTAGATTCCGCTGAGCTCTGTTATTTCATCCGGACTGGAACGGGATGTAAATTTGTTGAGCTAAAAAAAAGAATACTATGTTTGATATCAGAAAAGATCAGGAAAAATAGGGCATAACCGTTTACAACCAATCAATAAACAACAATACAATGAGAACCTATTTTAATATCTTGATATTCGCATTACTCTCAGTTGGAACATTAAATGCGCAGACTACCAATAGTAAGATTGATTCTTTGTTAAACGATTTCTATAATAAAGGAATGTTTAATGGAAGTGCACTTGTCTCAATGAATGGCAAAATTGTGTATAAAAGTGCTTTTGGATTTGCAAACATTGAGCATAAAATTTTGAACAAGAGTGATACTAAATTTGAAATTGGTTCCTGTACTAAACAATTTACGGCGACAATAATAATGATGTTAAGGGAGAAAGGGCAGATTCGTTTAGATGACAAAATCACAGACTACTTACCTGAATATCCTTCAGATAAAGGCAGCAAAATCACAATACACAATTTATTAAGTCATACTTCAGGTATCCCGGAATATGCTGAGCTCCCAGAAATGGAATGTCTTTTTTCTAAAGAAAATATGTCCTCCGATATTATGAAGGTTTTCTGGGACTTGGATTTAAATTTTGAGCCAGGTTCTGAACTTCGATATTCCAATTCAAATTACTTTAAACTAGGAGCTATAATCGAAAGAATTACTGGTAAACCATATGCACAAATACTGCAAGATAATATTTTCAACCCTTTGGGCATGACAAACTCTGGAGTAATACAAATTACAGAAATCCTTATAAATAAGGCTTACGGTTATATGAGATTAGCTGATACTCTAACAGTTGCTCCTTGCTGGAATACGTCGGGTGTTTTTTCTGCAGGAAATATCTACTCAACCGCAGATGATTTGTTTAAATGGCAACTTGCTCTTCAATCAAACAGATTAGTCAACAAAGAAAGCTTTGATATAATGGTAACACCAAATTTCTCCAGTTATGGATATGGGTTTGCGATTTTGAATCAAACACATAAAGATGGAAGCAAGTATACTTTATATGGACATGAAGGAGAAATTCCCGGGTTCCGTTCTTTAATAAACATTATCAAAGAAGATAACAGTTCAGTAATACTATTGGATAATAATCAAAACCCGAACCATTTCAAAATAGCGAATGCGATTAGAGAAATTGTATATGAAGGCAATTGAATATCTGCTTTTCCACACGTAAAGTATATCTGAAAGTCTTTGGGGATATTTCTTCAGCAACAGCAAATCGTGATTTGAAATTTAGAATATGAGATATGAAGATTGACGAACAGGCTACATACCTCAATAAGTGAATTTACCGCCACGATCAAAACTAAAACAAGATAAACACTTAAAACATACCGACTGATTATGAACAAGTTTCTTTCTATGCTTGCAGCTATCTTAATATTCTCCTTTACAGGTTGTGCCGGGAATGCGGATCCGGTCCTCCATCCGGATAGGATAAAGGAAACCATGAACAAGGTTGCCGAGTGGCAGATCAACCATCCGCGCCATGCGCCGAACGACTGGACCAACGGTGCTTTTTATGCCGGACTGTTCGCCGCCTGGGAGACCACACAATCGCCTATGATCTACGACGCGATGATGGCGATGGGAAATGACTCCACACAATGGCGTCCTCACAAGCGCTGGTATCATGCCGATGACATTGCGATCAGCCAGACCTACATCGATCTCTACCGGATCGAGCAGCGGCAGGAGATGATTCAGCCCACCATCGACACACTCCGTATCCTGTTCACTAACCCCTACCCCCACCGGGGCATCGAGGTGATCAAGTGGTGGTGGTGCGACGCCCTCTTCATGGCTCCGCCGGTGCTAGTGAAACTGGGAAAGACCCTTAACGATCCGCAATATTACGCCTATAACGATCGTTATTTCAGAGAGTGCTACGACCTGCTCTACAACCGGGAAGAGAAGCTTTTCGCCCGCGACCTGAATTACGTGATCAAGGGGGATGAAAACGACCGGTACGAAGCCAACGGGGAACGGATCTTCTGGTCGCGTGGCAACGGCTGGGTCATGGGAGGCCTGGTGCGGATCCTGAAGGAGCTGCCGGCCGATTATCCGGAGCGTCCCTTCTACCAACAGCTTTTCAAAGAGATGGCTGAACGCATCCTCTCACTCCAGCAGGACGACGGCCTCTGGAGGGCCAGCCTGCTCGACCCCGACTCCTATCCCGGCGGGGAGGTGAGCGGGTCAGGGTTCTTCTGTTATGCCCTGGCATGGGGAGTGAACAACGGCCTGCTTGACCGTACCACATACACATCGGCAATCGAGAGGTGCTGGGTAGCCCTGAACAACTGCGTAAACGAAGAGGGACGCGTGGGATGGGTACAACCCATCGGTGCCGACCCCCGCAAAAACTCCAACGAGGATAGCTGGGAGGTGTACGGAACCGGTGCCTTCCTGCTGGCCGGCAGTGAGGTGATTCAGATGATGAAGTCTCAGTAAACAACCGTTAATTGAACAAAAAGAAGGAATGTACAGGGGATCGAACCAGATCCCCAAAAAAAAGACAATCAAGAAAAATCAAATTGGATCAGCATTTGAATCACCCATCGTTATTGAATAACAAGTATTGAAAAGAGATGAAAAAGACCCTTCTAATTCTCCTGATGTTGCTTTGGATCGCCGCTCTGGTTTTTCTGATTATCGCATTCACAAATAAGAATCCCGATCATCTATTTGTTGAATACCGCACGATTATTGGCATCACTTTCATCGCACTGACGGGATTCATCAGAATCGTATACACAAGACACATAATCAATAAGTAAAGATTCACATTTGCATTGTGAATCCCTCTTAGGCAACCGAATGGTGGATGATCTTCAGGGGTACCAACAATTCCACAAGACATGTAATCCGTAAATAACAGAACTAGGCAGCGTTCTGTTCCCTGTCTCGTCCTGAAGTTGGTTAACTCTATATGTAAACAAATAATAACGACGATTTACAGACTTAAAACCCCTCAGGCAGCAGCCAAAGTAGCAGGAAATAGGTCTATTGTCATGATTGATTCATAAGGATTTCTCTTCGAAAAAGCTTTACAATTAACCTTCTCATGATTAAATATTCTCTTTATAAGTAAGCGATTTAGTTAATTTGCTCTATATTTATGGGATTCATTGTAAAAGAACAGTTTCAGAATTATTCTGTAATGAATAACTCTTCACAAATCATCATATCAATACATGATTATGGACAGTAAATCCAAAACTCAACTGGAATATCTCCTGGCAACCCTCGACAATCTGAATGACGCCATCCTGGTTGTTGACCACGATGGGAAAGTATTGTATACCAATCATGGATTTGAAAAACTTTTCAAACATCTGGTGGGTGACATTGTGGATTGGACGTTTGAAGAGATGGGAACCGAATTTGATGTGTACGACGTGAACGGTCAATTCCTCCCACCCTCACAATGGCCTTTTGTCAGAATCATGCAAGATGAAAAAGTCTTTCAGGAAAAATACAAAGTCGTTTTCAAGGCAGACAACAAAATCTCCCTTTTCATTCAGATTAGCGGAGGACCGATCAAACAGGTCAATAGCACGGAAAAATACTCACTGATCTCGATAAGCGACATCACTATCCAGGAAACAAATTATCTATTGCTACAGGAAAAAGAAAAGAGCTATCGGAAACTGTTCCTTGACAACCCTCAGCCTATGTGGATTTTCGACCTGGATACCATCCGTTTCTTGGAAGTGAACAATGCAGCACTGGTCCACTATGGTTACAGTAAAGAGGAGTTTCTCAACTTGAGCATTGAAGCAATCATCCATGAAGAGGATCTACCGAAGATAGTTGAGGAGCTTCAAAAACCGGGACAACCTATCCTTCACAATGCAGGAATAAGGCGGCATTATAAAAAAAACGGAGAGATCATCGATGTGGAGGTGACATCTCACTATCTTACGTACAATGGCAAAAAAGTCATACTCTCAATGCCATATGACATCACTAAAAGAAAACTGAATGAAGAAAAGGTCCGGGTGGCTTTTACAAAATACAAGACACTCTTCGACAATCTACCGATAGGGATATCGATATCAGACCACGAGGGAAAAATCATTGAGACCAATTCCGTTGCGGGAGATTTGCTGGGAATAACAGAAGAGGAACATAAAAAACGGATTATTAATGATAAGAACTGGCAAATTTTCCGCACCGACGGAACCCCCATGCCGGCAGAGGAATATGCCAGTGTAAGGGCCATAAACACAGGGAAGAAGGTGGAGAATGTGGAGATGGGCATCCTGAAGCCGGATCACAACATCACATGGGTAAACGTCACTGCAGCACCTTTCCCGATAGAGAATTATGGTGTAATTGTCACCTTCAACGATATTACCAAACGCAGGGAGGCAGAAAAGCAGCTCATGGAAAGCGAGCAGCGTTTCGCCAATATATTCCATGACAGCCCCATCCCAATTGCAATCATCAGACTAAGAAACGGTGAAATTGTTATTGCCAATCCTGCCGTGACCAATTTCCTTGGATATACCCACGAGGAACTGATAGGGAATACCACGCTTGCATTGGGTATCTGGGCCGACACAAATGAACGACAGGAATTTACAAAAAAAATGCAAACCGAGACGAGGATTCATGTTAAGGAGGCAGTTTTATGTCTGAAGTCCGGTGAAAAACGACATGCATTGATGTGGGGGGTACGCATAGAATACTATGGTGAAGAGTGTATCCTGCTGGAGATCATCGATATCACCGAGAATAAAATCCAGGAAGAGAAAATCAGGTTGCAGAACGAAAAGCTACATGCCATCATGCATTCCCTCCCC
>CAZBFS010000041.1:0-10668 GCA_964491215.1 uncultured Proteiniphilum sp. | reverse complement strand
CAGGGATCAGATGCTCCTTGTCGCCGTCTCTGACAATGAACAGCACGTTGATGGTGGCGTCTTCCACCTCATCGATAACCCCCAGCGTCACGCCATGCTGGTCGGTTATGGTAAAGCCAATAAAAAAACGCCATTCGGGATCCTCCTGTTCTCCGGCTGCGAGCACCTGCTCGCGCGGCAGCAGTACCTCGAGGTGGATGTAACGGGCCGCGGTCTGCTCATCGTCAACATCTTCAAACTTGACCCTGGCAGAGGTGTCGGTCACGAAGGTGAACTCCTCCACCCGGAAGGGTACCGGGATACCCTCTATCACCAGGAAATAATTATCCGCATCAAGCTCCGCATACTCTCTCCTGCTGAAGAGCAGCACCAGCCCACCCCTGATACCATAGGGTTTCTGGGTACGAGCCACGGGAAGAAGATCAGTTGGAGTGACCATGGTCTTACTTTCTTCGTTGGTACTTGATGTTCTTAAGCTTATCCCGGTTATTGACGTTCATCTTAATCTCCGGGATCGTGTAATGGCTGCTGTTCATGTCGATCTTGCCTTTAGTGAGGTCTCTCAGGTCGTGAAAGATCTTCTCATCGTCCGCCTCTTTGTTCCACTGGGTGTAGGCCCTCTTCATCTGACCGAGTAGCAACCTGATCAGGTGTTCACGCTGTTCACCCTCCTCCATATCGGCAGCGATCTTCACCATCCGCTCCAGGATCTTACCATAGTGACGGTAACGCATGGTGGGACGGCTGTAATCGAGGTGACCCGGTGCTGAGTAGAGATCCTCCTTCTTAATCACCTCGTAGGGATAGTCGATATCGAGCTGGAAGTCTGACATGATGGCCAGGTGATCCCATAGGATGTGCTTGAAGTTGTTCACGTCGCGCAGGTGCGGGAACATGTTACCCATGACGTCGATCACGGTGTAGGCACACCTCTTCCTCTCATCCGGATCCTTGATGGCAACGCAGTGGTCCACCATGTTCTGGATATTGCGTCCATATTCGGGCAAAAGCAGTTTCTCTTTTTGTGTGTTGTATTGCATTGTTTTCTATTTTAGCGATAAGCAGTAAGTTGTAAGTTGTAAGTTGTAAGCGATAATCTTTTAATAATTAACCGTATTTACGTTATTTCAAACGATGAACCTTGAACCATGAACTTCAAACCAGTTAACCTGTTAACCTACTAAGGCAGTAACGTAGTAACCTATCTGAGTTTGAGTATATCCCCCTCTTCGGGTATGTATTCGTAACTCTTCTTGTTGATCCGGTATAGGTTCCTCAGCCGAATGCCATATTGTTGCGAGATGCTGTACATCGACTCACCCACCTGTACGGTATGAAACGGATAAGGCTTGTCGGCCCGGGCCTTCTTCTTCTGGAAGTAGACGATGTCTCCCTCGCTCAGCGGGAAGTCGGCCGGCACCTCATTGAATCTGAGGAGCTCCTCCACATCGAAGCCGAACTCGCGGGCGATGCCGGCATAGCTGTCACCACTTACGGCAATCACGTATACCAGGCCATGCGTGATGTAGGGCTGGTGCTCCCAGATGGCCCGTGAAGCCTCTACACGTCGGCGTTCCTCCCGTTCGCGGCGGCTCACACCCTTTCGATACTTCGGGTCATCAAAGCGATAGAGCTCACAGTCCTCTATCAGCTTGATCAGTTTGTTGGCATAAGCCCTGTCGGTGGCGTAACCCGACTTTTGCAATCCCCTGGCCCACCCTTTGTAGTCGGTCAGGGATAGTTTAAAGAGAGCACGGTAACGTACACCTGACGCAAGGAACTCAGAGTGATCGCGGTAGGATTCCTCCACGCTGGCGTAACTGCGGAAGCAGTCGTTGGGTGTATCGTCGGCCGCGGTGACCGAAGGACCGTTCCAACCGCGGTGACACTTGATGCCAAAGTGGTTGTTTGACCGGCGGGCCAGGTCACTCATGCCGGCACCTGACTCCAGGATACCCTGAGCAAGGGTGATGGATGCAGGTATACGGTAACGTTCCATATGCTCCACAGCCAGGTCGCCGTAACGATCGATATAAGCCTCGTAGGTGCTCACCCTCTGTTGTCCATTGATCCTGGCAGGAACAAATAAAAATGAGAGAATGACAAAGAACGGTAAAATAATTCTATATTTGCGATACAAAAACTGCATTACTATGGTCAAAGAAATCAATTTATCCACAAAGATAGCTGTTTATCCGTTAGAGGAATGCTCCGAAACGGAAAAAAAGTTGATAGAGGCGGCAAAAAACGCTACAGAGAGAGCTTATGCTCCTTACTCCGGTTTTTCAGTGGGGGCTGCCGTACTGTTGGAGAACGGTGAAATTGTGAGTGGCAATAATCAGGAGAATGCGGCCTACCCATCGGGGTTGTGTGCCGAGCGCACCACCGTCTTCTTTGCCAACGCAACCTTCCCCGAGGAGAAGGTGATCGCAATCGCCGTTGCTGCCTACCACAAGGGTGCCTTCACCACCGATGTGATCACCCCCTGCGGTGCCTGTCGGCAGGTACTGCTCGAAACGGAGAACCGCTTTCACTCACCCATGAAAGTACTGATGTACAGCGAGAAGGGAGTATATGTTGTAAACAGTATCAGGAATCTGTTGCCGCTCAGCTTCGGTGATGAGATGCTGAAATAACCAGGGAACCAATGCCCTTTTGAAAGCGGAAAACAGCAACCGGGGAACACATGCCGGCAGGGGCATGAGCATATTCAGAACGACGCCTCAAAGAGGGTAACCAGATACCAGTCGTTTTCGATTTTGGAAAAATAATAATCGGCATAGATGCCGTTGTTGATGCCACGAATTTCCACCACAGCTGTATCATTTTTGAAACGAACCACCTGATAATACTGGTCGTAAGGGCGGGTGAGGTAAGTGCTGTCGTAGGTGAGATCGAGCTGTTCCCAGTCGTACTTACCAATCGATTCCTCTTTGGGGGCCATTCCCTCATCACCGGTGTCGGGTACGATAACGCTGATGGGAAACATGATGCGTTTCAGTTGAAAACGTGAATCCCTGCTGAAACGCTCGATAAAACGGCTGAATTCTTCCTCCTGTGAGAGCTGCGCTACCGTCGTATCAGCCTGTTCAACGGCTGCAGACAGCGTATCTCCTTCCGCCACACTGTTGTTTCGTTTACCGCTCCCTGTACAGGAGAGGGTAAGTAAGAGTAGTGAGTAGAGAATAAGGGAGCAGAATATACGTATCATTTTCAATAGAGGATGGCGTAATTATCATTTATAACCTAAACCACCTGCAAAGGTATAAAAAAAGTTGAAAACCAAACAGTAAAGGTCTTTTTTTTACTGAAAACCATTTCATACAGGTTCTTTGACGGGAAAAAGAAAATATCCTTATCTTTGTTTCACAAAAACGACACTGAATGAACCTTCAAAGAGCTATTGACAAACTCTTTTCTGCGCAAAACGAGGATTGGCCACAATTGAACGAAGCGATTGTACGGCTTGATCAGGTACGGGAACGTTCGTTCATGTGGGGTGATGATTTCAAGGTGCGTGTCCAGTACAACCCCGCTCGAATGGTCTCTTCAACAGCCAACCTCGACAATGAGATGATTGGCCGGCGTCCCTGTTTCCTATGTGAAGGCAACCGTCCTGCACACCAGCATGGTATCACTTTTCTGGATAAATATATCATCCTTTGCAATCCTTACCCGATTCTTCAAAACCATCTCACCATACCACTCCGTTCACACGTGCCGCAGCGCATCGGTAAAAAAACAGGGGAGATGCTGTTATTGGCGGAACAGCTGCCTGACTATGTGATTTTCTACAACGGTCCCGCCTGTGGTGCCTCTGCTCCGGACCATTTCCATCTGCAGGCCGGACTGAAGATACCGGAGCTGTTGCAGGGAGAGAATGAAATGAGAAGCTGCTTGATGATTGAAAGTGAAAACCGTCAGGCGGCGGAAGATCTGTTTGGTGATGTCTACAGCTACCTGCATGGGAGACAGCCTGAGACCGAGGAGCCGTTGTTGAACCTGATCGCTTTCACGCACGGTAATCGCTACCACCTTCATATCTTTCCACGCATGGCACACCGTCCCCGTCAATACTACGAGACCGGGGAGAGGCAGTTGCTCGTCAGTCCCGGTGCACTGGATATGGCGGGGCTGATGATCATGGTGCGGGAAGAGGATTTCAACAAGCTGGAACAGCATCACATAGAAGACATCTACACCCAGGTATCACTGTCGGTGATCTGAACGTTACAACGTTACAACGTTAGTGGGTTAATAGGAATAAAAATAAAGCTGATCGCTGACAGCTGAAAACTAAAAATAAAAAACTGACAGCTGAGTGCTGATAGCTGATAGCTTAAAAAAATATGGAAAACTCTGAAATCATTCTGCTAAACATCAACGGGGAAGATAAACCGGGGTTGACAGCTTCCCTAACCGATATTCTGGCAAAACATGGCGCTTTTATCCTCGATATTGGGCAGTCTGACATCCACCGCAACCTCTCCCTAGGCATCCTTTTCAAGTCGATGCACAACAACTCGGGTGAGATCATGAAAGACCTGCTCTTCAAAGCTTATGAGATGGATGTCAACGTGCGGTTTACCCCCATCACGGCGGAGCGCTACTCCAACTGGGTGGGCCTGCAGGGAAAGAACCGCTACATCATCACCCTGCTGGGCAGGATCCTCACGGCAAAACAGATTGCAGCCGTCTCGCATATCATTGCCGAGCAGAATCTCAACATCGATAACATCGTGCGCCTTACGGGTCGCATCCCGCTCGACGAGGAGCAGCGCGCTCCCAAGTCGTGTGTCGAGCTGTCAGTACGCGGCACCCCCAACGACCGCCAACAGATGCAACAGTCGTTCCTGGAGCTGTCGTCACACCTCAACTTCGACATCTCCTTTCAGGAGGAGAGCATGTTCCGGCGTATGCGTCGCCTCATCTGCTTCGATATGGACTCCACGCTGATTCAAACCGAGGTGATTGATGAACTGGCCGTACGGGCGGGTGTGGGAGATCAGGTGAAAGCGATTACCGAGTCGGCCATGCAGGGAGAGATTGACTTTGAGGAGAGCTTCCGCCAGCGGGTGAAGCTTCTCCGCGGACTGGATGTAGCGGTGATGAGGGAGATAGCAGAGCAGCTGCCCATCACAGAAGGCCTGGACCGGTTGATGAGGGTCTTACAGAAGGTAGGCTTCAAGACTGCCATCCTGTCGGGTGGATTCACCTACTTCGGCAATTACCTGAAAGAGAAGTATGGCTTCGATTACATGTATGCCAATGAGCTGGAGGTGGAGAATGGCAAGCTCACCGGTAACTATGTGGGTGATGTGGTAGATGGCAAGCGTAAGGCAGAGCTGTTGCGGTTGATCGCTCAGGTGGAGAAGATAGACATACGCCAGACGGTAGCTGTGGGTGATGGCGCCAACGACCTGCCGATGCTGGGCATTGCCGGTCTGGGTATCGCTTTTCATGCGAAGCCCAAGGTGAAACAGAATGCAGATCAGTCGCTCTCCACAGTCGGTATCGACGGCATTCTCTATTTTCTGGGCTATAAGGATTCGATGCTCGACAGCAGATTACTGAACGGTTAACCTTTTAATGATACACTTTGGTATGGAATTTGTGGATACATTGTTGAAACGCTTCGATGGCGAATCGGAACTGCGAAAGGCGGTTAGTGCACTGGTCTGCTTCTCAGCTCCCGAAACGGGGAAGAAGTTGGCACAGCTAACATTTCAGATGGCGATGACCCGGTCGGAGGGATCTTCGATTGCCCTACTCTACTTCATAGACAGGCAACAGGAGAACCTCCCACAGGAGGAGATAAGCAGGATACAAAGCAACATCAGCTCAGACTTCACCCCCAAAACGGAGAAGGAAAAGATCACCCTGCGTACCTTTATCAGCGATGAGGAGGATCATATGGCACAGATTGAGAAGATGATCGAAGAGCAGGGTAGCAATCTGCTGATCAGGGGCATCAGCTCCAGGGAGCTGAACATCTACCAGGTGGAGCATTACAGCTTACTCAGGCGTGACCCAGCCAATCCGCTGCAGACGATCCTGACGCAGTTCCCGGAGAAGCAGGCACTGATCCTTCAGGAGCTCACAGCGATGATGGGGAACAACAAGATCCCGACTGCACTTTTTGTTGACAACGAAATGAAGGAGACCGGTCACATTTTCCTGCCACTACTATGCAAGTCGGACATCCATCTCTTCACCTATCTCTACCACTTGGCACAACTGGAACAGATGGAGATTATGGTGTGGGATGCCATCGGCATCATAGAGACAGAGCCAAAGCTGCAGAAACTCTACCAGTTCATCGTGAAGAAAAGTGACGGCAAGGTACAACTATGGGACAACGATCGCAAGATTGATGAGTCGTTTATCCAAACACAAGACCTGATCATGATAGGTGTAGAGGGATGGAGCCGGCTGACCAACACGCCACTGCCCTGGAAGGAACAACTACCGTCGTTGCTGATCATCAAAGACATCAACAGATAACAAGACAAAATGAATTCATCTGACACTGCAAAAAAACTGGCGGTAATTCGCAAAAAGATAGCTAACATGGAGCTCAAAGAAGCCATGGAGGGCATCAGGGAGCTCGCCGCCGACGGACAGAATTGGTCTCTTTCTCAACAGCTCGATGAGCTGGAGAAAAACTACCGTTACATGCTCCACTATTTCCTGACAGGCAATAAGGATCCGGAACAGAAGAACATCTACCGAAAACTGATCCGCGATCTCTATATTGTGGCAGATGACACGGCGACCGAGTTATTGCTTCGGGAGAGCTCCACCCTCTTCTATGACAAGATGCGGATGTTGCAGCTACACACACCTCCCACCCTCGACCAACAGAGGGAGATCATCGCACGCGAGGTCGACACATACTCCTTCATTGGCCTGTTGGAAGAGAGCCCGGAGAAAGAAAAGCGATTACGTGACAACAGGACGACATACGAGAAAGCACTGCAGGATCTGTTCTACACGATCTTCGCATCTCCCCGTGCCAATGCCGAAAGGAGTGTTGCCCTCAAGCGCTTTACAGAGGATGAACGTATTCCGGCACAGGTTAAAGAGCTGTTTGTCTCCGCCCTGACCATGAACCTGTTGCAGCAGTTTGATGCAGACAAAGCGGAACTGTTGCTCGATCTCTGCAGGGACGCCGAACCGGGGGTTGCCACCCGCGCAATCGTCGGCATCATCCCCCTCTTCCAGCTCAACAGTGAACGGTGGTCCCTCTACCCTGGCATGGTGAGCCGTCTGCAGCTCTTTGCTGATGACAAGCTCTTCATCCGACGCTTCATGACGGCAGTAACCGGATATATACAGGCACATGAAACGGAGAAGATCACACGCCGGCTCACCGAGGAGATCCTGCCCGAGATGATGAAACTGAGCCCGATGATCGGAAAAAAAATTCGACTCGATGAGTGGATGGGCGAGAGTGGCCTGGACGAGAAGAACCCCGAGTGGCAGAAGCTGCTGGATGAGGCCGGACTGAGTGATAAGCTGCAGGAGTTCTCCAACCTGCAGATGGAGGGAGCCGATGTCTTTCACTCCACCTTCTCCAACCTGAAGAGCTACCCTTTCTTTCATGAGATGAGCAATTGGTTCCTGCCATTTGAATCACAACACAGCAGTCTCAACATGCTCTTCAGCGACAAGAAAGAAGGGATGTCGCTCATCAACACCATGACAAGCAGTTCTTTGATCTGCAATTCTGATAAGTACTCTCTCTGCTTCAGCATGATGATGATGCCGGAGCAATACCGCCGCATGATGATCTCACAGTTGGGAGCCGAAGGAGAGGAGATGCAGAAGATGCTGAAAGAGGAAGAGGTGATGAACCCACACCAGAAAGAGGAGACGCTTATCAGTCATTACATCCGTGACCTCTATCGTTTCTTCAAGCTCTTCCGCCAACACAACGAGTTTAGGGATATCTTCAGCCTGCCACTCAACTACCATGAGCTGGAGCCATTCACACCTGTGGTGCGGCAGCCGGCACACCTGGAGAAGATTGCACTCTACTATTTTGAGAAGAACAACTTCGGGGAGGCACTGAGCGCCTTCAGCCTGCTTGCTGCCGAGGGCAGCGGCAAAAGCGAGGTGTGGCAGAAGATTGGCTACTGCCGGCAGATGCTGGGCGACATCAGGGGAGCACTCGATGCCTATCTCCATGCTGAGTTGCTTGATGAACAGAACAGCTGGGTGATGCAACGCATCGCCGGTTGTTACCGGGTGTTGAAGGAACCCGAATCGGCGCTGACCTATTACCGCCGTCTGGAACAGATACGTCCCGACGACCTGAACCTGCAGTTGCAGATCGGACACTGTCACCTCGAACTGAAACAGTATGAGAAGGCGCTCAACTACTACTTCAAGGTGGAGCTGCTGGATAACAGCAATACGCGCGCATGGCGATCCATTGCCTGGTGTGCGTTTCTCTCCCGCAAGTTTGACGTGTCACACAACTACTACAGGCTTATCCTGGAGCAGAAACCCAATGCTCATGACTACCTCAATGCGGGCCATGTGGAACTCAGCCTGGGAAACAATGGCGAAACGGTGAGGCTCTACAACATGTCACAGGAGCATGCCGGCAGCTTCGAAAGCTTTAGTGCTCTGCTGGAAGAAGATATTGAGGAGCTGCATGAGGCAGGAGTTGACACCTCAATCTTGCCGATCATCCTCGACGGGATGCGCTACGGCAATGATCTCTGATCTCTGGCTGCAGACTAATCACCGGTACCAACCGTTTTTAACGATCAGATCATATACTCTTTCAGGCAGGAAGGCACGCATATCCCTGCCCTCGCTGATGCTCTTGCGGATGAAGGTGGAGGAGATCTCCACCATGGGTGCATCGACCATAAGCACACTTTCATGCAACACCTCCGGTATCACGACCTCCTCTCCCCGGCGGGGATAGATCAGCAGCGGGTATGTCAGCAGGAGACGCTCATACTCTTTCCAGAGATGTAGCTGGTTCCAGTTGTCGGCACCAATGATGAGTGTGAAATGCTTGTCGGGATGTAGAGCCGTGAGGTGGTCGAGGGTGTCGATTGTGTAGGAGGGGCGCGGCAGGTGAAACTCAACGTCCGACGCTTTAAGATTGCTGAATGGCTCGAGGGCACTACTTACCATCTCCAGGCGCTGCTGGTCGTTGAGGAGTTCGTCTGCCTCCTTCAGCGGATTGTGTGGAGAGACCAGGAGCCACACCTCATCAAGGTGTGTGAACTCGCACATGTAGGAGGCCAGCATCAGATGAGCTGCATGAATGGGGTTAAATGAACCGGAGAAGATTGCTATTTCCTTCTTTTGCATGGTGTCCTTTATCTTCTAATGACAGGCAGGGGTACGCCAAACGCTGCCACGTGGGCAAAAATAGCAAAAAAACCGATGTCCCTCTGCAGGTACATCGATCTTTTCATTCTTTTTTGTTTAGGGGATGCGCTAGCCCTTTTTCTTGAAGAGGGAGATGATCCACAGCAACAGCACGGCGCCGATCAAGGCGGTGATAAAGCTGGGGATCACACCGCTGCCGGCACTGATACCCAACAGGCCGAAAACCCATCCGCCAATGACGGAGCCGGCGATACCCACCAGTATGTTAACCAGCAGTCCAAAACCACCGCCTCTCATCAGTCTACCAGCAAGCCACCCGGCAATTGCTCCAATAATAATCCATCCTAACCAACTCATAAGCACTTGTTTTAAATGTGAATAATCATACTGACCGATTACCGATCAGTCTCTTTCAATAAACAGCAGGAAGAGATAAATTGTTTAAAATTAACGAATAAAAAAAACGGTTCAGCTCATCCGGCTCTTATAATCGTCATAGGTGAAGCGGCGGTAGAGCTCGAAACGACCGTCACAGGACCACAGCCCGATGGAGGGGTGTGTCACCCCGTTGAAGAGCGTGCTCTTCACGATGGTGTAGTGGATCATATCCTCAAAGATGATGCGGTCGCCCACCTGTAGAGGTGTGTCGAACGACCAGTCGCCCATGAAGTCGCCACTCAGGCAGCTGTTGCCTCCCAAACGATAGGTGGGCTTGTCCGCCACCGGCTCCTGGTAAGCATCTCTGATGCGGGGCTTGTAGGGCATCTCCAGGCAGTCGGGCATGTGACAGGCGAAAGAGACGTCGAGCATGGCAGTCTGTACCCCCTGGTTCTCCACAATATCGGTTACGCTGGCCACCAGCACCCCTGTCTCCCAGGCAAAAGCGCTGCCCGGCTCAAGGATGATATCCAGATGTGGATAGCGCTCTTTCAGTGCCTTGAGCAGTGACACCAGATGATCGGTGTTGTAATCCTTATGCGTCATCAGATGCCCCCCTCCCAGGTTGAGCCACTGAACCTGGCTGAAGAGATGACCAAATTTCTCCTCCACAACTTGCAATGTCCGCTCCAGATCGTATGAGTTGTTCTCACAGAGGTTGTGCAGGTGAAGGCCGTTGATCCCTTCGGGAAGCCGCTCCCCTATCCGCTCGGCAGTGACACCCAGTCGGGAGCCTGGTGCACTGGGGTTATAAAGATCGGTTTCCACCACTGAGAAGTCGGGATTGATGCGCACCCCGCAGCGGATATCCCTGCCGGAGGCTTTCACCTGCGGGTAGAACCGTTCAAACTGGGTGAGGGAGTTGAAGGTGAT
>CAZBFS010000040.1:0-10730 GCA_964491215.1 uncultured Proteiniphilum sp. | reverse complement strand
TCATTCCCGAGCGGCCTCTGCTGGACGCCGGGACGAACATCACCTCCACCATATTGATCCCCCTTACCAGTTGCTGATCGAGGATCCATTTCGCCTGGTCCAGGTCCGGACGAGGCATGTAAGCTGCAAAGCTCTCGGTAAAAGATCTGGGGTGACCATTCAGGTGTGCCACAGAAGAGGCATATTTGGGGAAGAGCGGGTTTACCTCACCCGGCCAAATCTGGTGCCAGATGGCATCAACCCCCGGCATCTGAACCGAACGTAGGGTTCTGAAAAGATCTCCTTCCGAACGAATCAGCTTGATCATGTCATCCTCGTGGTTGAGGTGTACTAGGTAGTCCATATTGTGTACCTCACACCAGTCGGCCTGCACCTTAAAAAAGTGATCCGCAAACAATGCCGACCACACATCCCAGTAATCCGCCTTCACACGGCGCAGTTCATCGGTGAGCTGCTCAGCAAACAGAGCGGCGACGTATGGCTGGAGATCATATCCCTTTCGGCCTTTGAACGCTTCAAAGAGAGAGGGTGTCCAGGGGAATCCCCTGATGGAGTAATCCGGCTCATCGCCGCGAAAACCGAGGATGGTCTTCCCAAACTCCTCTCCCACATATTTTTTATACTCCTCATGTGTGAACTCGATGAATTTCCCGGTTGCGTCAGCATCCAGATAATCAATCAAAGCATGTGAGGGGTCTTTCCCCCTGGTGGGGTTATTCACTGAACGGGTGGGTGATGAACGCAACAGACGTTTTGCCATCACGATGGTGCACTCACCCTCTGGAGCTTCCCAGTTAAGCGAACCCTCCTTGATCTCGAGCACTTCAATCAAATTTCCATCACTGTTATAAGCAGCTGCACTCAACACCTCTTCCGGCAGGGTGAGATTAATGGACTCATTACCTTTCAGCATGATCAGACTATCGCAGGGCACCACTGTTTTCATTCCCAACTCCGGCACTTTGTCGGCGATCATTCCTCCGGCAAAACCACTCGGATATTTCCCCTCATCCACCAGGTAGAGCCGCATATCCCTCTCTTTAGCCAGTTGCACTGCTGTATCAACCTTCATGAACCATCCATCGGAGAGATAGGAAGCACCCATTTCATAACCCGCCTCCAGAGAGACAATATGAACGTTGTTGACCCGGAAATTATCCATATCGCGGGCCATCACCTCTTCCGTGACGTTTCCGTCCCATCCCCAGTAGAAAGAGAGGGAATATTCTACCGGGGGTTCATCAAATCTCTCCAGCACTTCGGATGCAGAGGGATTACGGATCTTCCCGTTCTTCTCATTTACAGATGTTCTGCAGGAGGAGACCAGGATCAGTAAAAAAAACAAAGAGAGTAAAAGAGGAGACACTATATTTTTCATTTCATTTCATTCATTTGAGATATAAAATTCACAAGTCGTCGCACAGAAGAGATGGGAGTGAATGCTGGCCATCACTCTCTTCCTCATTCTCCGGATATATTCCGTCTGATAACCGATTCACCCTCTTCGGTCTGTATCTCCAGACCGGAAAGATCCAGATTTCTCACATTTTCTACCCTAAGGCCTCGCACTGCCTTGATATTGCAATTTTCAAAAGTCACATTCTCGATGGGACTATCGGGTAAGCCATGAATAAACCCTGCCTCCGTCACGGTGCCACTTACATTGATAATACGTACATTGCGCACCAAGGGCAGTGGATCTGAAGGAGCTTTGAGTGGAGGTACCATGCGCCATTCCATATTGAACTCAAATGCCTGACGCGTTCCGTTCAGCACCAGATCGCGATAGGTGATATTCTCCACCACACCTCCCCGGCTCGGTTGTGACTTAAAACGTATGGGAGCCCAGTTGTCAGCTTCCATGATGCAATCTGCGATGGTGACATTGCGGATGCCGCCCGACATCTCGCTGCCCATTGCCACGCCACCATGGCCATACCTGAAAATGGAGTGTTCAACCAGAATATTTTCAGCCGGTCTGTTCACTCGCCGCCCATCTTCATCTTTTCCCGACTTGATGGAGATACAGTCATCATTCACATCGATATCTACATGAGAGATATGCACCCCATCACTGGAATCAATGTCGATGCCGTCTGAGCTGGGGATATAGTGCTCAGCACGGATCACAAGGTGTCGGATATCTACCCGGTTACTGTAGAGGACAAAGAGTCCCCAGCTCGACTGGTTGAGCAGATGCAGATCCTGCACTACCACATTGCTGCAGTTCTGTATGGCAATCAGTCGCGGACGGGCATAGCCGGGTAGCTTCACCTCCCTGAATTCATATGCTGGTGATGTTTTATCGGGTATCAAACCACCATCGGGGCCCAACTTGGGAGGACCCTCCCGAATCGGCCCCACATGAGGAGGAATGGTCGTCACATCCTCACCGCTCGTATCATCAGCCGGTCGGTTTCGCAATGCTCTTTGAGAGAACCATACATCACCCGAACCGTCCACCGTACCTTTTCCACTGATGCGGAAGCCATCCATTTCAAAAGCATTGATCAGTGCGCTGACCCAGATCTGTTCTTCACCTTCCCATCTTGTACGCACCAATTTGTAGTCAGACAAATTAGTAGTGCCTTTCAGCACGCCCCCATCAGTGATCTCCAGGTTTACATCCTGTTTCAGGAAGATGGCCCCTGTGAGAAAGGTATCCGCGGGCACCAGCACCGTTCCGCCACCCTCTTCTGCACATTTGTCGATGGCAGCCTGGATGCATTTGGTGTTCACAGATGAAGGGGAGGCGATGGCACCAAAATCGGTAATGTCGTAATATCTCTCCTTCCCTCTCTCACACGATCCGGATCCGCAAAGCATCAGGATTAATGTGAGGAACAACAATCCTGGAGTGATGTTCCTGCTATTCTCTCCCGATCGCCTCACAACACAGATCATCTTTCTCATGGCATATTGTTGATTTTAGGATTGCTTCAAGGGCGGTTCATTTCCATTTTTGAAAAATCGATAAACCTTTCAAGCGAGTTGATCAGCGGCTCTTTACTATTAGCAGAAGAGATCCAGTAGCTGATGTATCTCGCCGGTTTTGAGACAAAGAGATGCTGGTTCCCATCATCCATCATCTGAGCATAATCATCCTGATTCACGAAGATCGCCGCACCCAGGTCCACCTGTTCCGCTGCCACATCCTCCGGATGCAACCCCCAGGTGAAGATGCAGTCATCTTCTACCACCACCTGTTGTCCCGGATGATAGTTGATACCGGTCACAAACGCCACCTCCTCGTCAGAGAGTGCAAAAGCTTCTACCTTCGCTTTTCTGAAACCGGAATAAACGGTAACCCTGACAAGGATATCCACCTTGCTGTTTCGATAGGGCACATCTTCCGACAGCATCTCCATAAAAGAGACAGAACCCTCTTTCACTACCCTTGCCGACCGATTCGCAACCGGATGAAGTGGCACCACATTCTCGCCATCCCATAAACGGATGCCTCCCAGGCCGACTGTGGGCCCTACCTTGTAGTAGTCGGCACCTTTCCCGCTCATCTGCTGCTCCGGTGTGGGGTACCATTTATACCCTGCTAGTTCAAGTCCCCGGTTGGCTTTTGAATAGACATCAATGGCTGCTTTTTTATCAAAATAGAGTCTCAGGCCGAGCCATTCATTCTCAATTGCCGGTCCGTGATGTCCCAGCGCACTGTATAGATCGCCTGATTCAGATGAGACATGCCCGAGATAGCGTGTACTGTCGCTGCGCAAGAAGAGGCTTGCATCGGTCATGTTCTGTGCTGTGAGTAAACTTCCCTGCAAGAGCAAGGCACATAAAAATAGTTTCGTTTTCATTTGATTAAATCTTTTATTATCATAGGTATCATATGGAACTCGCTTTTAATCATTTGCTTTGGTGATAATGATTATCATGCTCGTTTCATATGTAAAAATTTTGATTATTCGAATCGATAAAGCTTCACCTTCAAAATTGAGGGATCACTTCCCAATTTGGCTCCGGTCCCTGTTCGGTTGTGATGCGCTTCATTCAACAGATCATAGTTGACCATGATATTGTCACCATTGAGTAAACGACCGCTTTTCCAACTCTCGTTCATATACTCACCCTCATATACCGACAGAAATCCGGCCATGCGGGGATCGGGTGTATCCGGAACAAAAGTAATATTTATGTTTGAACCGGCAACTACAAATGCATCATCACCTTCCCAAATCACAATGCCATAACCGTTATCGGATAAGAATGCACCGTTTCTCATATTCTGACTCAATGAGGCTGTCACCCTGTATCCTCCCAGTTTTTGGGTTATCTGACTCTGGTTCTTAGAGAGCATAAAAGCGGTGATTCTATTGTCGGACTGAGCCTCGGTGATCACAGGAGTGAGCTGGCCCAATACGCTGTAAGCCTTTGACAAAGCTGAAACCTGAGGTGAATCAGGGATCCCGTCGATGCCGAAAGGTGAATAACCGATTCCCGCATGTTTTCCTATTGCATAAAAGGCATTTGCCGCTCCCATTTCGCCGGCGAACGACTCAGGGATAAACAATGGATTCCATGAGTGGGCATAAGCTTCCACAATAGCCGGAAAATCGGGAAGATAGATGTCAGGAGAGAAGATGTCGATATCGGCAGCAGCAATGCGCCAAATATCATGAACATGTTCCTGAGGACCACCGGAGGGATAGTCGCCCGCTCTTTTGTCTTCCGGCTGCACAATCCAGGCGTTAACGAACATGGGAAGGTTGTATTGCTCTTTACCTTCAGCAGCCACAGCATTGATGTAATCGGCATAGTGCCAGGCCATGAAATACTCTTCGGCAAGCCTGTTGTTGCCGAATACCTCACTCCAACTGCCTGTTTCCCGACGACCGTGACGCTCCCACAACTCTTTTACTTGCGGATGCAGGTCATCTGCATACATTTTCAGGCCGTCGATAAGCGCTTTTGGCACCTGTTGATAGAAAGCATTGTTAGCCAGATCTGAGTAGTCTCTCACAGCTCCCAGGACCCCCACCTCATTTTCCACCTGCACCATGATAACCGTGTTTTCGCGACCATCCACTTTTTTCAGATGTGCCATCAGAGCAGCGAAAGCCCCGACATCACCCTTTCTGGATTCCAGTCCCAGAGGACTTACTGTCTCCGTAGCTTTGCCATTGTCGAGCATCACCCTGGGAAAGCGGACAGGATCCTTTTTCACCCAGTCGGGCACATAATGGGAGAGCCCATTTTTCCAGCTGCCAAACCACAACAGCACGAGCCGCAGGTCATGTTCCCTTGCCTCACGGATCAATCCGTCGACCAGTGAAAAATCAAACTTTCCCTCCTCCGGCTCTGTCAGCTGCCAGGAGAGAGCGGCCAGCACGGTATTCAGATGCATATCTTTTAACTGCTGCCATACCGGTTCCAGATATTCGAGATTGGAACTGCTGGAGTTGTGTAACTCTCCCCCCAGTATCAGAAACGGTTTTTCATCCACAATCAGCTGGGTAACGGCACCTCTCTTCTCCAATCGGGGCAGATGCTGACCTACGGCTACATACGAAAACAATGAAGCCAGCAGGACGATCAGAGCTACAAATCTATTTTTCTGAAGGTGTAACATTGTTGTTTTTTATTAAAAACAGCGAAAGTGAGCCATGAAGGCTCACTTTCGCTTTTAGTTTGAAAATTAGTAATTACTGTTCTGATCCCAATCCAAGTGAATATTCATCACTGATTGGGGTATAGGCAATAACATATCCCTGATTGTAGGATCTGATCCGTTAAAGACAGTTACGTTTCCATACCAGTCTGAGAAAGCTTTCAGCTTTTGCACAAATATTGTCTCACCCTGTCTGACAAGGTCAAAGTAACGTTTGCCTTCTCCCAGGAACTCTTTGCGACGTTCATCCATCACATCTTGTATGGTGGGATTGGATCCCAAAGCATTGACACCTGCACGCAGACGTACTTTGTCCACCCACTGTTTGGCATCCTGGGACCGTCCCACACCGATGAGTGCCTCAGCATACAACAGATAGGCATCTGATACACGCAGAATCGGGAAATTGAGAGGATAATCGTTCCAAGCTTTGATAGAGTTGTTGGAATTGTCCCGAACCAAATATTTGATCATCAGATATGGCTTTTCAATATAATTGGCAGCAGAGTCAGCAGCAGTCGGATTTTCAGGTGGTATTTTCACACTCCAGTAACCTTTTGTGAAAAGCGGGAATTGTCCTCTGGAGTCATCCACATCAAGCATATCATTAATAAGGAGTGAATCCATCCGGAAATCCTGCCCCTGTGTTGTATAACCGGAATAGACCCACTCGGGGAACATAGTCTCAGAAGAAGAACCACCGCCGGTTGAGAATCCCGGTACAGATGAACCAAGACCCTGACCGCCGGAAGAAAACTGTACAGAGAAGAGATCCCACTTGTTCTCCTGTTCCAGATCGAAAATATCGGTATATTTTGGAGCAAAACGGCTTTCCATTGCATTGATGACAGGCGTCAGGATATCGACAGCTTTTTGATATGCTGTTCCGTCGTTCAGAGGATAACCCGCCATGGTAGCATATACATTGGCCAACAAAGTACGGGCCGCCCATGATCCGACTCTGCCGGCTTCATTCCCAGTATAATATTCATCAAGATGTTCAACCGCAAAGAGCAAATCTTTGACGATCTGATCATAAACTTCACTTTCAGGTTGACGTACAGCATCCAATGCATCCTGTTTTTCGGTCGGTGTCAACAGAACCGGTTGAGGTCCCCAGGAACGAACGAGTTCAAAATAGGCATAAGCACGTAAGAAGCTGGCTTCCGCCCTAAAACGACCATAAGATTCATCCGATTTGGCTAATAGTGTATTCACATCTGCAATAATCGAATAGAAACGATTGTATACTTCTGACACCAATCCTGTTTGCGGGTTTACCTGAAAACGACGCACATCAGACTGATCACGCTGTGCATTTGGCATTTGAGCCATGAACCAGTTATCAGAACGACTTTCAGATAGTTGCAGATAATAGAGAGCGGGGATGTCAGTATACTGTGACAGACGACCATAGATACCTATCACCGCTTGTTGCATTTCCAGTTCCGTTTTGTAGAACTGATCCGCAGAATTATTCTCAACGGGATAGATATCCAGCACATCAGAGCAAGAGACTACCGTCAAGAATGTGATCAATAATATTGATATATATTTTTTCATGACTTATTTCTTTTTAAAATGTAACATTGATACCTGTAATAACTGTGCGAGCCAATGGGTATGCACCCCATTCAGAAGCAGCATTATCCTGTGTTGCTCCTTCAGGAGAGTATCCCGGATAGTAATTGTCCCACAGGTAGACATTGTCACATGATACATACAAACGAATATTGTTGACATATCTGTTGGGTTGCAATTTCCAGTTGTATCCAAGTCTAATATTTTTGATCCGGATATATGTGGCATCATAGAGCCAGTTTGTATCATATTGATTGCCGCTTACCGTTGAAAAGAAGCCAGGGGTTTTCCCGTCACCGGGTTCATCTTCGTTCCAATAGGCGTCGTAGAGCCAACGATCCATATACTGCCATCCGGGACCGTTAGTGGCACGGTTCCATCCACGCGATCCGGATGAGAGCAACTTACCCCCCTGACGTCCGTTCACGAAAATAGACAAATCCCAGTTTTTATAGGTAAAGGTGTTTGTCAGTCCCCATTCAAAATCAGGTTCATAACTACCCACCACATCTTTGTCAGCTGCGGATATGACTCCGTCGCCGGTCTTATCTTTCCATTTGGTATCTCCCGGTCGTTGTCCCGGATAAATCGCAATTCCCTGCTTGGGAGTAGTTCCATCTGCCTCAAAATCAGATGCACGTAACGTACGTTCCACATCGTAGAGGTAATAGGAGTTGATGGGATGCCCCACCCTTTGAATCAATGCTTGTACAGTTGAACCAAAAATGATATCGGCATTCCCTCCTGCAAGTTCAACAATTTTGTTGCGGTTGAACGAGAGATTCAACGCCGTTTCCCAGGAAAAATCGCCCCTGTCGATGTTGAATGAGTTGAAGTCAAACTCCATCCCATGGTTCCGTACCTTACCTATGTTATCCATCATAGTGGTGAATCCGGTAATGGGAGATACAGGTGAATTCAACAACAAATCGGAGGTCAGCTTGTAATAATAATCAGCTGAGAATGAAAAACGTCCGCGCATAAAACTCATATCCAACCCGATATTTGTCGATGAAGTAGACTCCCAACCCAACATTGAGTTGGCAATATTGCCGATCACATACCCATTTGCCAACGCCTGGGATTCACCAATTGTATAATTGCGGGCAGTCATATTTGACATAAACGATGCATTGGAGATGCGGTCGTTACCTGCCAGACCCCAACTTACACGAAGTTTTGAGAGCCCCAGCCAATCGAGATCCTTCAGGAACTCCTCTTCGCTGAATTTCCATGCACCCGAAATGGCAGGGAAATTACCCCAGCGATTGCTGGGTCCAAATTTTGATGAGCCGTCACGACGTAACGACAAGGTCAGAATATATATATCTTTCAATGTGTAATTTGCACGGCCAAAAAATGACATCATCGCATTTTCGCTGAATCCAATTTCATTGGAGTTGGTTGTTCTACCATAATCACGATTGAACACCCATGTCTTATCGTTCGGGAAGTCCGACTGTTGTTGACGGCTTCTGTGCATATTACTCTTTTCCTGTGAGAAACCAGCCATCAGATCAAAAGCATGATCTCCCCACACATTGCTGTAGTTGGCCACAGTCTGTACCAGTGTGTTGTTGTTGGTCCATGTCTGATAGGATGAACTGGATCGTTGACCGGGATATTCTGCCGTATTCCATGTTCTATTGATCCAGGTAGGTGAATAGGAGCGATCGATCGCACTGAGGTAATTCCAGGCATACATACCATTCAAGGTAAGCCCTTTGGCCAGATTAAGTGTAACATCAACCGATGAGTTCATCCGCACGTTGCTTTCCTTTCTGGTAGGTCCTGATGCTTGAATGTAAGGGCTCACGTTGTTATCACCCGGACCCCACATGCCGTAAAATTTATACTTACTGGGGTCGGATGCATCATACTGACCTTCGGCCCATCCTGAGGGGTCAGCTCCTGCATATTTTCCCGTACCGGCCAGTACCCAACCGGGGAAGCTTAAAACACGAGCTACAGCCTGGTCTTTACCATCCACATTTGTACCATTGCTGATTCCATAGGATGGTGCAAGATTGACACCCAACGAGATGAAATCATTTGCTTTCACATTTAATTTCACCCTGCCTGAATAACGGGTAAACGATGAACCGGGTACCAGCCCTTCCTGATCAAAGACACCTCCTGAGATGGCATAACTGATTCTATCGGTGGCGCCGGCAATACTCAACTGGATATCACTTTGAGGAGCCGTCTGATAGAATGCATCCTGCCAGTCAATCGGTTCAATATTGTCTGTACCCCACCAGGGGTCATACAATCCGTATACAGCTTTGATACTGTTTAATTTGCTCCGGTAGTCAGGGCTGCTCAGATCAGCCTGCGTCAGTCTGCCATCGTTAATAGCCTTCTGAATACGCATCTCCTGGTTATCACCCAGATTTCCTCCTTGTGAGTTCACCCATTGTCGGTCATACCATTTTTTGTTGAAAGTGATCCATTCATCCGAAGAGAGCACATCTACCTTCCGCTCAAGATTTCCTACGCCGTAGTATGCGTTGAAAGTGACTGTGGGAGGTCCGCTTTTTCCTCTTTTGGTTGAGATGAGCACAACACCATTTGAACCACGTGAACCATAAATGGCGGCAGAGGCAGCATCTTTTAACACATCAATTGACTCAATATCACTGGGGTTCACGCCTTGTAATGATTCAAGCGGAACACCATCTACTACATAGAGGGGACGTGAATCTCCGGTAATCGAAGCGGCACCACGTACACGTATCTCCAGATCGGCACCCGGCTTACCGGTGGTACTTCTCACAGATACACCTGCCATCTGCCCCTGTAATGCATTCTCAATACGGGCAATGGGACGTTCAGAAATTTCTTTGGATGTGATTTTGGAGATTGAGCCAACCGTATTCGCACGCTTTGTCGTACCATAACCGATTACCACAAGCTCATCCAGACTTTGTGTATCCTCAATTAATATCACCTGGATTATGTTTTTTCCGGCTACTGGGATATCTTGTGGTATATACCCTAAAAACGAAACATGAAGCGTGGCGTCTTCCGGTACATTCTGCAAAACAAATTCACCTTGTGCATTTGTAACTGTTCCAATTGTTGTTCCCTGTAATAAAACACTGGCACCGGGAATGGAATACCCGGATTCATCAAACACGGTACCTGAAACAGTCTTATTCTGGGCATTCAGCGCTAGCGAACAGAATAAAAAAAACATGGATAAAAAACGGGTAAAAAAAGATCTCAGCTTGATCTTTTTTCCTTTTGTTAGTTGTTTTTTCATTTCATTTTAAATTATTGATTTTGTTAAAAAACCGAGCCAATTGAACCATCAATCAACCCGCATTAGATGTCTTAAATAACTAATCATTATCTGTTTAACAACTTTCAGGTGTCATTCATGGCGTGGCCAATACATTACTGAAAAGTCAAACAGATCGTTTTTAATTAAAGTTCATTTGCAATTCAAGATCGCAAATATAAAAAATATATATGATTATCCGCAATAGTTCCTATTGTAAATTCTTGACTTGAAATCAGGAGC
>CAZBFS010000039.1:518-10914 GCA_964491215.1 uncultured Proteiniphilum sp. | reverse complement strand
TATCCCACCCGATTTGGTGCCACCCTGCGCTACACCATCAGCAGATAAAATAATGTTGCTTAAAGTGTGATCTTGCCGGCCAACAACAGGCCGATGATCCCGGCCGAAGTGGCCAGCAGCAGTAGTATAACAGCCCATTCCCACCGTTTGGGCTGTTTCTTTTGTTCACGCTTCGCGCGGAGGAAGAGCAGCGAGCCGATACCGTAAAAGAGCACCGAGAGGATAAGATACCTGATCCCTACGGCATAGATCACATAGAGTGAGTAGAGTGTGCCCAGCAGGGCGATTACCAGGTGGCGGGACGACTCCTCTCTACGGAGGTGGAGGGCGGTCTTTACCGCATAGAGCGAGGAGAGCAGGTAGGGGATCAGCACCAGTGTGGTGGCGATGGTGATGGCGGCCAGGTAGGTCTCGTTGAGCTGCGGTGAGAGGATGGAGAGCAGGAAGAGCTGGGTGAAGCACTGCGTCATCAGCAAGGCGTTCACCGGCGTTCCCTTGCGGTTGGTCTTCTGAAAAACCCGTGGCAGGACCCCATCGCGTGCCGCGGCATAAAGTGTCTCCACCGACAACAGGATCCAGGAGATGCTCGCCCCCAGCACCGAGACCATGATGCCCAGCCTGATGACCAGGCCGCCCGCAGCACCTACCGCCGTACGCTCCAGCACCAACGCCAGTGGCGTCTCTGAGGAAGCCAGCTCTTCCGCCGGCACCGACGACATGGCGATGAAGGTGACCAGCATATAGATGGCCAGCACGATCAGCAGCGAGAGGATGATGGTGAGACGCACCGTACGCTGGCTCTTAGCCCTGCCGGAGAGTACCGACGCCGCCTCGATGCCGACGAAACACCAGAGCACCACTGCCATCGCCTCCTTCACCTGTAGCAGAGGCGTGGTGGCCTCGCCTGTGGAGGCCAGTCGCTGTTGCCACTCCTCCGTCAGGAAGAGATCGCCTCTTATAAGGGAGATACCCAGCAGGATGATCAGCAGGATGGGAATCATCTTGGCCGCAGTGACGATGAAGTTGAGGATGGCCCCCTCGCGGATGCCGGCCATCAGGATGGCATGAAAGCTCCAGAGGAGTGCCGACCCGATCATGAAGGCGGTGAGTGGCGAAAATGCCTTTTCTCCCAGCAGGTCGTTCAGCGTCTTGAAGAAGAGAGCCAGGTAACTTACGTTGCCGAGCCACCCCACCGACCAGTAGCCCCAGGCTGAGTTGAAGCCCATGTAATCGCCGAAGCCATCGCGTGCATAAGCATAGACCCCGCTTTTCAACTCCGGCTTGCGTGCGGCGAGATAGACAAATACCAGGGCCAGCATTAGTGCACCGAAGCCGCCGATAACCCAGGTGATCATGGCTCCCTGCGGGTTGGCTACGGTGATCAGATCCCTGGGGGAGTTGAAGATACCTGATCCGATCATCGATCCCAGCGCTACAAACACCAGCAGCCACAGGCCCAGCTTATCATTTTTTTCTTTCATCCGAATATCCACAGCAGCAGTGCCAACACCACCAGCGAGGGAAGCATGTTCATAACGCGTATCTTTTTTATATCCAGTATGTTGATCCCGAGGCCAATCAGCATGATACCACCCACGCTGGTGAGTCCCAGTATGATCTCTTCGGTGAAGAAGCTACCGGCATATCCGGCCAACAAGGTCAGCGACGCCTGGAAGAGGAAGAGGGGTACTGCCGAGAGGGCGACACCCACCCCGAAGGCGGAGGCCAGCAGGATGGCCGAGAAGAAGTCCATCAGCGACTTGGTGTAGAGCAGGTCGGGGGAGCCGCCGGTACCCTCTTGGATGGTACCCAGGATGGTGAGTGACCCCACGCAGAAGAGCAGGAACGCGGTGACCAGTCCTTCGGAAAACTTCTCGCTGCCGATATGGAAACGACGCTTCAGCCGATTACTCAGCCGCTCGGCACCCCGCTCAATATCCATCCACTCGCCCAGTAGAGAGCCGATGGCGAGGCTGCTCACTACGATGAGGGTATGATCCATCTTTACCGCCATAGAGGCACCGATGGCCAGTGCGAAGAGGCCGATGGCCTGAAAATAGATGGTGGTGATCCGTTTCGGCATCCGCTTATTCAGCAGCAGCCCAATCACTCCGCCGCCTATCACGGCAGCCGTATTCACAAGGGTTCCAATCATCTTCAGATTAATTTGTAAAGGGCAAAAGTATTAAAAAATAGTCAAAAAAGGTGGATTAAGCTCATTTTCATTACATGAGAGCCATCTCACTTTCCTGTGAACAGCCACCAGGATAATGTGGCAAACCGATTTAAATTTTTTATCTTTGTACCTTCGTAAAAAACACAAGGAATTAAAAGAAACAACTATGTATAATTGGTTTGAGTGCAAGATTAAATATGACAAGATGATGGAGACAGGTTTGCAGAAAAGCGTTACCGAGCCCTACCTGGTAGATGCCCTCTCCTTTACCGAGGCGGAGGCACGCATCATCGAAGAGATCAAACCCTTCATCTCGGGTGAGTTCTCCGTCTCCGATATCAAACGGGTGAAATACAGCGACTCCTTCTTCAACGAGACGGGCGACCGCTACTACAAGGCACGGCTCTACTTCATTACCCTCGACGAGAAGAGCGGCGCCGAGAAGAAGACGGCGGTCAACATGCTGGTGCAGGCCTCCGAGCTGAAAGAGGCGGTTGAGATCGTGGAGACGGAGATGAAGAAGACCATGATTGACTATTCGATAGCCTCTGTGGCTGAAACAGCAATCATGGATGTCTTTCCCTATTCCGGGAATAGTGCAGCTAAAGAGCAAGAATGAACATAAAATCACATATAGAATCATTGAGAGAATCACTGCCACCCCGGGTGAGGGTGGTGGCGGTATCTAAGTTTCACCCCTCGCAACAGATACGTGAGGCGTATGATACCGGTCTGCGCCTCTTCGGTGAGAGCCGTGTGCAGGAGCTGGTAGCCAAACAACAGGAGCTGCCGGCAGATATCGAGTGGCACTTCATTGGCAGCCTGCAGCGCAACAAGGTGAAGCAGATTGCTCCCTTCATCACGCTGATCCACAGTCTCGACAGCGAGCGGCTGATGCGGGAGATTGAGAAGCAGGGTGCCGCCTGTGAACGGGTGATTCCCTGTTTGCTGCAGGTGCACATCGCCGATGAGGAGACCAAGTCGGGCTTCTCACCCGATGAATGCCGCCGCTTCTTGGAGGAGGGCAGCTGGCGCGAGTGTTCCCACCTGCAGATAGCCGGCATGATGGGTATGGCCACCAATACGGATGACCGGAAACAAGTGCACCACGAATTTCGGCTGCTCAGGAGTCTCTTTGAGGAGTGCAAGGCGAAGCACTTTGCCGATGATCCCGCCTTCCGGGAGCTCTCAATGGGGATGTCGGGCGATTATCCCATTGCCATTGAGGAGGGCAGCACGCTGATACGCGTGGGTACCATGATCTTCGGTGAGCGTTAAGCTCCATGGGAATCCTGTCTTACTCTTTTTCGATTAGATATCGGTATGATCGATAAAAATTATCTATATTTGTACAAACAATCATTTGAAAAACATTCGTCACCTTCATGGGAACCCTTGAAACAACCTTTGCGGGATTGCAACTGAAAAATCCCCTGATAGCCGCGAGCAGCGGACTGACCAACTCGCTGAAAAAGATCAGGGAGCTGGAGGATGCCGGGATCGGCGCGGTGGTGCTCAAATCGCTCTTTGAAGAGCAGATAGAAAGCCACTCGGGCAAGCTGGCACAGCTCTCCGACTACCCCGAGGCGGCCGACTACATCAACGCCTACGTGGAGATGAACCACATGGAGAAGTACCTTGATCTGATCCGCTCTGCCAAGGCTGAATGCGAGATTCCCATCGTGGCCAGCATCAACTGCTATAAGCAGAGCCGCTGGATCGACTTCGCCAGCAGCGTGCAGGATGCAGGTGCCGACGCGCTGGAGCTGAACCTCTTCCTGTTGAACACCGGTGAGTATGGCGACACCTGGCTGGAGGATTCTTACGTGAACATTGTTCGTGAGTTGAAGAGAAAGCTCACCATCCCCCTGGTGATCAAGATGGCAAAAAGCATCAGCAACCTCCCGGGGCTGGTGGCCAAGCTCAAGGCGCTGGGAGCAAACGGAGTGGTGCTCTTCAACCGATTCTATCAGCTCGATATCGATATAACCAACATGGAGATCGTCTCCGGACCGGTATTCAGCAACCCCTCCGACTTCAGTGATACGCTCCGCTGGACCGCCATCGTGGCGGGACGGGTGCCCGAGTTCGACATTGCCTGCTCCTACGGGGTACACAGCTGGGAGGATGCCGTTAAGGGGATCCTCGCCGGCGCGGGTGGCATACAACTCTGTAGCATGCTCTACGACCAGGGGCCCACGGCTGTCACGAACATGCTCACCTGCATGGAAGAGTGGATGGAGCAAAACAACTACAGCTGCATTGAGGATTTCAAGGGGAAACTGAACTATTCTAACATCAAGAGCCCCTCGCTCTATGAACGGGTGCAGTTCATGAAATATTTCTCCGATTACAAACAGTGATGATTAGCAGATTAGCAGATTTGGGATTTTGACTCATTAATTGATACAAAGGTAGAAAGATGAACATACAGCAACTGGAATATATTATCGCCGTAGACAACTACCGCCATTTCTCAAAGGCGGCAGAGGCAACGTTTGTCACCCAGCCCACACTCAGCATGATGATACAGAAGCTGGAGGATGAGCTTGGTGTGAAGATCTTCGATCGCTCTCAACTGCCGGTGCAACCAACCGAGATCGGGACCAAGGTCATCAACCAGGCGCGGCTGGCGCTGGCCCAGGTGAACCAGATCAAGGAGATCATCCAGGAGGAGAAAGGAATCGTGAAAGGAATGTTCCGCCTGGCTATCATCCCAACCATCTCTCCCTACCTTTTGCCGAAACTGATGCAGGTGCACCGCGACAATCACTACGACATCCGCATCGTGATCTCGGAGCTTACTACTAATCAGATTATCAAGGGACTGGCCAATGATTCGATCGATGGCGGTATCCTGGCCACACCACTCAAAGAGGCCGGTATTACCGAGCATCCCATCTACTACGAACAGTTCTTCGCCTATGTCTCACCACTGGAGAAAGCGCTCTATGCCAAAACATCGCTCGAGGAGAGCGACCTCACCGCCACAAAGCTATGGCTGCTCGACGAGGTGCACTGCTTCCGCACGCAGATCCTCCACCTCTGCAACCTGAAGAAACGACGCAACAACCAATCGATCTTCACCTATGAGGCCGGTAGCATCGACACGTTGATCAACATCGTGGATCAGAACGAGGGATTGACGGTGATACCGGAGATGGCCCTGGCCAACCTGAGCGAGACACAACTCAAGAATGTGCGCCCCTTCAGGAAAAATACCCCCGTCAGGGAAGTGAGCCTGATCACCCGCAAGGAGTTCTTCCGCGAACGCCTGCTCAACATCCTCATCGATGAGGTTAAGACAGTAGTACCCCGCTCTCTCCAAGATGAGGCGATGAAGAAATATGTGGTTCCGCTCTGAACCGTTACAGCATCACCTTGAACCCGGCGAAGAAACTCCTTGGGTTGCCCGGTCCATACATGTAGCTTGAAGCCCTTCCCGCACCGGTGTCGAAATCTTTCTGAAAAACATTCATCAGGTTTTGTATCCCGGCATTGAGCTGAAGTGAGGTCTCCTCGTTGAGGCCGATGGTGTAGGAGGTCCTTATGTTCAGCTCGAAGAAGGAGGGGGACTCTTCAGTGATGTTTACCGTTGAGAAACGGTCTACGCCCTCCCTGCCGAAACCGGCCTCATGGGGTACAGCCATGCTGCCGGTGTAGTTGCCCGAGAGGGTGGCGGCAAACCTGCGCGTGGCATTCCAGGTGGCCACGAAATAGGCGTAGCTGTTGGGGGTACGCATCATCCTGCGTGTGGGGGTTACACGATCCAAAGTCTCATCTTCTGTTGTTTCCGGCTCCCACCACTTTCGCTCCTTGTCATAGAGGCTACGTTGCAGGGTGGCTCCCGCCTGCAGGTCGACAGTCGTACCGATGGCAGCCCGTCCTTCCAGGTTTACCCCGAACACCTTTGCGCCATCATCCGCATTTTCGATCAGGATCTCGTTGCCCCGCTTCACACCGGTGAAGGGTCTCTCCAGACGGGTGTAGAACCCTTCGACCAGCAGATTGAAGAGGGTGATCCCTGACTGGTGGTAGAGATCGGCAGAGCCGCTGACGCTGTGTGAACGCTCCTCCTGCAGGTTGTCCGAGAGACGTCTAATCACCTGGGCACCTCCGGCGATATCCACATGGAGATCTTCGTCGAACACCTGGGGGGCACGGAAGCCGCCGCTATATGTGAACCGCAGGTTCATGTTGTGCCTGGGGTTATAGCGCAGGTTGAGCCGGGGACTGAAGATGGCCCGCTCCACCAGGTTGTACTTGTCGAGCCTCCCACCCAGCAGAATACTCCACATCTCTGTTTTCCACTCGTTCTGAAGAAAAGCGGCAGCGTTTCCGGTCTTTTGTGAGATGCCCAGATCGCGGTAGCCACTCACATCCTCCAGCTTGCTACCGATATATTCCATCCCTGCGGTCAGATCGGCCGGCATAAACAAGAGATGTGTAAAGGAATGAATGTAGTGGCCACCCAGCTGATAAGTTAGCTCGGTGGTACGGCCGAAGGAATTTCTGCGGAGCATGTTATTTTCCAGAATGATGTGGATCTGTTCCACCTCTGCTGCTGTCATACCCGGAGTGATCTCCGGCAGCTCATCGGTGTAGGGATCGCCGGCACCATAATAGCTTTCTCGCTTAGTGTGTTGCGCGGCAGCATAGAGGTTGATGCGGTTACGTTGGTCGGTGGAGTAGTGGTCGAAGCCGATGGAACCACTATGTATGGAGTGTTCCAACTGCTCTGCTATGTGACTCTCGTATGGCTGCCGGTTGAGATAGTCGCCACCCCGCCGGAACTCATGCATATGGCGGTACTCAGTGGTCAACCGGGAGTAGGGACCCATCCTGAGGAAGGAGCGAAAACCGAGGGAGCGGTTCTGCAGGAGTGGCAGTTCGGTGAAACCGTCGCCATCCATGTCGAAACCATCGCGATGGCGGTGTTGGCCGAACACCATGATCCCTGCATTGCGGCTGTCGTTCACCAGTGAGGCGTTAAAAGTGCTGTTGTGTTCAAAGGCACCGCCGTCGACAGAGGTGAGCGTGTGGGCAAACTCACCGCTGTTGCGGATCGGCTCACGGGTGATGATGTTGATGGTGCCGCCGATGGCGTTGGCGCCGAAGAGGGCAGAGCCTCCCCCACGAACCACCTCGATCCGTTCAATCATATTGGCGGGAATCTGCTCCAGCCCATAGACACCGGCCAGCGTACCTATGAGGGGGCGCGAGTCGATCAGTATCTGAGAATATGAGCCCTCCATGCCGTTGATACGTACCTGTGTGGTACCGCAATCCCGGCTGGAACCTGAGTCCGTCGGAGAGTGTTTTTGAGTTGGTCACCTCCAGCATCTGCATGTTGAGCACGCTCACCAGTGAGGGAGCCATGCGTCGTGTGGTCTCATTGCGGTTGGCCGATACCACTACCGCATCGAGCGAAACGTTCTCTTCGATGAGCGTGAAGTCAACCTCGAGGCTTTTCTTGGCCTCTATGGTGACTACTCTTACAGCGCTCCTGTACCCGATCATCGAAGCTTCGAGCGTGAACTCGCCCACCGGCAGGTTGCGAAGGAAGTAGTGGCCGGTGTGGTCGGTGGTGATACCGATGGTGGTACCCTTCAGTTTGATCGTAACAAAGGGCAGGTGTTCACCGCTCTTGCTGTCTAGTACATGCCCGTAGATGTTGGCGTCGGTACGCCTCTCCAGTGCTGCGTCAGCCTGGGCGAAGGTGGTTGTGACACAGATATATAGTATGAGAAGAAAGATGATTCTTTTCATTATTTATTTGTTTTGTAGGTATGGAACATAGTCACGGGACACCGATCGTAGAGAGGTGTCCGTTTTAAAAAGGTAGCAAAAGGTCAGGCAGCGGAGGGAGGGGCCCTCAGTTGTCGCGCGGAGGCTGGAGCAATGATGTGAAGTTGCTCGTAGAGTGAGGGATAACAGATGGTGAGTGGGATGGTGTTACCCGATACACCAAAATCCGGTATGATCTCCTCGGTGAGGGTGGTCCGGAAGAGATGATCCAAGAGGCGATACTCCTTCTCAGTATGGTCGTGCTGTTGCTTCTCCCCGAACTTGAAAGGATGGGAATGGATATATTGCGTACGGTTGACCACATGGGTATGGGTGAAAAGAGTGATTCCGCTTACATAAAGTATAAACAGGGAGAAGCAGAACCATTTTGACGTATTACGCAGATAACCCATCATATCGGTACAAATATAGAAGATATTCTCTTCCTGACAGTAGTTGTTATTTTTTTTTAAGTTTTTCCGACAATAGTGGGTCCTGCTTCAGCAGTGGTAGGAGGCAGACAGATGTTTTTCTGTTCCAACTTTTTATCGTAATTTTGTGGGCTGATGGAAAATCGCGATCTATGAATCCCGAAACGATTATCGAGAAGTATTACAGAAAGGGTACCAAGCTGTACGACATCTATATGTCACACACCAGCGACGTGACAGGCAAAGCGCTCTCCATTGCTGCGAAGCATCCTGAGCTGGCGGTCGATGTACAATTCATCGAAGAGGCGGGGATGTTGCATGACATTGCCATCTTTCTTACCAAAGCACCCCATATCGCTTGTGAGGGAACGCATCCCTACATCTGTCACGGCTACCTTGGACGGGAGCTGTTGACAGAGGAGGGGTACCCGAAGCATGGATTGGTGTGCGAACGCCATACAGGCACGGGACTGAGCCTGGAGACCATCATCAACCGGAAGCTACCAATCCCGCACCGGGATATGCGGCCGGTGAGCCTGGAGGAGCAGGTCATCTGCTTTGCCGACAAGTTCTACTCCAAGTCGCAGCTGGGCAAGGAGAAACCGTTGAAGAAGATCCGTCAGGGTCTGAGTCGGCACGGCTGGCACCAGGTGGAACTTTTTGATGAGTGGAGTGAGTTATTCCTCTAAAAAAGGCCTTTTGCCACTTGTGCCTTTTTTTGGCAAACTATTTGCAGTGATCATCGGTAGTAAAAGAATATCAATCAATATGACAAAAAATAAAGATACGCAACATGATCCCATTGAGAGGGAGGAAGGAGTTGTTGAGGAGGCTGCATCTGTACAAGATGAAACTGTGCGTACAGAAACAGAGGACAATATGACAGAAGATGAGAATCCGCTTGCCAATGAGCTTGGCCAACTGCAGGAGAAATATGATGAGCTCAACAACAGTTTCCTGCGGCTTCATGCCGAGTTTGACAATTTCCGTAAGCGGACGCTGAAAGAGAAAGCTGAGTTGATTAAAAACGGTGGCGAGCGTGTACTGTTCGATATCATCAGCCTGGTGGACGACTTTGAAAGGGCACTCACAGCGTTGCATTCAGCCGAGGATAAAGATGCTCTGCTGGAGGGGATGGACCTGATATATGGCAAGTTTATCGCTTTCCTGGGACAGCATGGGGTGAAGGAGATCGAAGCGATTGGTCAGCCGTTTGATGCCGACCGGTTTGAGGCGGTGACCACCATATCGGCTCAGGAAGAGACGCAGAAAGGGATGGTGATCGACTGCATACAGAAAGGATATGAGCTGAATGAGAAGATCATTCGGTTCCCAAAAGTGATCGTGGGGGAATAAGATGGCAACAAAGAGAGATTATTACGAGATACTGGAGATACCCAAGAGTGCTTCTGCTGAGGAGATCAAGAAAGCCTACCGGAAGAAGGCCATACAGTTTCACCCGGATAAGAACCCGGGTGACAAGGAGGCTGAAGAGAAGTTTAAAGAGGCAGCTGAAGCTTATGAGGTGTTGAGCGACGAGAACAAACGCGCCCGTTATGACCAGTACGGCCATGCCGGAGTGGGTGGTGCTGCCTCCGGCGGTGGTTTTGGAGGTGGTATGTCGATGGACGATATCTTCTCGCAGTTCGGCGATATCTTCGGCGGCCATTTTGGCGGCTTTGGCGGTTTTGGTGGCTTCGGCAGTAGTCAACGCGGCAGACGTGTGAACCGCGGCTCCGACCTGAGGGTAAAGGTGAAGCTCACGCTCAAGGAGATCCTCAACGGTGTGGAGAAGAAGATCAAGGTGAAGAAGTATGTCACCTGCTCGCATTGCGACGGCAACGGCTCGGAACATGGCACATCACAATCTACCTGCCCTACCTGTAACGGTTCGGGCGTGGTGACCCGCGTAGCTAACACCATCCTGGGACAGATGCAGACCTCATCCACCTGTCCCACCTGTAACGGTGAGGGCAAGTCGATCTCCAAGAAGTGTGCCCAC
>CAZBFS010000039.1:0-508 GCA_964491215.1 uncultured Proteiniphilum sp. | reverse complement strand
ATCGTGCGCGAAGAGGAGGTGATCTCCATCCGTATCCCTGCAGGTGTGGCCGAAGGGATGCAACTCTCCATGTCGGGTAAGGGCAATGCCGCCCGCAGGGGCGGGGTGAATGGCGACCTGCTGATCGTGATCGAGGAGGAGCAGGACCCCAACCTGATTCGCGACGAGAACGACGTGATCTACAATCTCTTCATCAACTTCCCCACAGCTGCCTTAGGGGGTACCGTCGAGGTGCCCACCATCGACGGGATGGCCAAGGTGAAAATTGAGCCGGGTACGCAGCCGGGCAAGGTGCTCCGCCTGCGCAACAAGGGACTTCCCTCGGTGAACGCTTACGGACGCGGCGATGAGTTGATCAACGTGAACGTTTACGTGCCGGAGAACCTCACCGACAAGGAGCGCAGTCAGCTCGAAGAGTTGAACCGCTCCGATAGCTTTGTTCCTTCCGCCTCCGCACGCAAGAATGTCTTCAACAAGTTCAGGAAGATGTTCGACTGACAAACCAATC
>CAZBFS010000038.1:0-10982 GCA_964491215.1 uncultured Proteiniphilum sp. | reverse complement strand
TGATGTCACTGAACGTGGTATTTAGCAATGTGTGGGGAATCATTCTGAAGGAATGGAAAGGAGCCGGCAACAAAGCTGTCACCTTCCTTGCTATCGGAATGGCTATCCTGATTTTCTCACTGATCATACCCAATCTGTTCTGATTCAGCCCAAACAGTTCGGTTGATCTAAATGCTTTTCTATCTGTACAATGCGGTATTGCGTAAAAAACAAACTACGTGATACCGCATTCTCTTTTTTTTCGTATATTTACCGCCGAAAAAATGAATTGTCCAGATACATGTATATCCGTTGAAAAACAGAAATGATGAGATTGAACGATTTCGGTATCGACTTCAAATACCTGTTGGTCAATGAGAGAGACAGGAAATTCGGGCTCACCGTCAATACGGTTGGCTTTCAGCCCATTCCTCCCCACTCCCTCTATCCCTCGACAGATCATCCAAAAAACTACTATTTCCACCCGGGAAAGGGAAGAATACTCTCTGAATATCAAATCGTTTACATTAGCAAAGGAAAGGGGAGCTTCTCCTCTGAATCGACCCGGCGCACCACCATCTCCAAGGGACAGGCCATGGTGCTCTTCCCCGGACAATGGCACACCTATTCACCCCGGAAAGAGACCGGCTGGAACGAATACTACATCGGTTTTGAGGGAATGATCATTGATCATATTGTCTCCCAGTCATTTGTATCGCGCGAAAACCAAATTCTTGATGTGGGTGTAAACGAAGATCTTGTCAATCTTTTCTCAACAGCTATCAAAATCGCCAAAGAGGACAAAACCGCAGCCCAACAGAACCTTGCCGGCATTGTTTTCAACATTATCGGAACCATCCTCTCACTGGCACTTAACAAGAACTTCGAGACCAACGAGTCAGCACAGAAGATTGAAAGAGCAAAAGTGATCATGTATGAGAATATCTATAAAGATATGGACATCAAGATGATAGCCCAAAATCTGGGCATCAGCTACTCACTCTTCCGCAAAGTATTCAAGGAATATACCGGCTATTCCCCCGCACAATATTTTCAGGAACTGAAACTGAGAAAAGCGAAAGAGTTGCTTTCCGATACCAATCATTCAATCAAGGAGATAGCGTTTGAGCTCAACTTCAGCTCTTACGAGTATTTTTTATCATTCTTCAAGAAAAAGGTGGGGGCCACCCCCATGGAGTACCGCAACACGGGCAGAATCAAGTAGCTTGTTAGTTAACACTCCTCTCATTAGACTATCCCTCTTCCAGAAACCATCATAGCTTATTTTTATTTAAACCAAATATGAATAGGCAGTTACACCATTCTCTTTTGTAATCTTTTACGAAATACGCTTCGTGATTTGATGCAAATTTCCTAAATTGCAATCATCCGTCTAAATCCATTTATGCCATAATGCGCCGATATTATACACTACCAATATTGGTTTCATTTTTAAATTGATGCGCCTTATGAAATGGAGATTATTTATGCTGATGATGATGGGTTTCATTCTTCTTGCATGTGAAGGTGAAGATTTCAACCCAACAGAAGTGAAAACGGCCATTCGGCTGACAGCAGAGATTGAAGGAATGAGAACGCGTCTATCCGGTTCCACCTGGGAGAAGGGAGATGCCATCGGGGTTTTTATGACTTTGCACAATGCGCCACTGAATTCATCTGCACCAGAGCAGAATGTGAAGTATATCTACAATGCGGAAACCGCTCTTTTTGAACCAAAAGATGAGAAGGGGACAATCTATTTCCCTTTTACCGGTGCTGCTGTAGATTTTTTCGGGTACTATCCTTACCGGGATCAAGTTACTGATTTCACCATCCCGATTGATCTGACGGTACAATCCAAACAGTCGGCAATAGACCTGATGTATGCTGACAATGTGAAGAACGTGAGTGAGACAGACAGCCAGGTGGTGATGACCTTCTCCCACAAGCTCTCCAGGATTGTGATAGCGGTGGATCATTATCGGGGGTTAGAGCTGGAAGAGCTATCGGTGATCATCACCAACGTGCCTGCTGCCGGCACATTTGATCTGACAGACGGAAGCTTGTCAGTAGATCCCGCAACAACCGATGTGGCTTGCTGCATAAACAAAGACTGCACAGTAGCAGAGGCTATCCTGATGCCCGGGACGGACATCTCCGAAAGCAACCTCTGGTTTGTAATCGATGAGGGGGCAGAGGCCTACAAGGTAGCGCTTGATTCGTTGTTTCCTGCCGGCACCTTGTCTGTAGCCACACAATATTCTTTCGATGCTACTTTATACACGGATGAGGTCAGGGTTGAAACCGATTCGACCGGAATCACCCCATGGCTTACCCCACCTTCTGAATCTTTCACGGCAGAACGAACCACTGAAACGCCACCTGTAATCAAAGGATCAAGGAGCGATCCCTACACTGTTGCACAGGCTATCACACATCAGGGGAAGCAGGATGTCTGGGCCATCGGATACATTGTAGGGGCTTTTAAAACCAGCATCAATAATTTCGTGACCGACACCACCGGACAAGTGAGGACGAATGTGGCATTGGCAGACAACCGGGATGAAACAGAGATCACCCGGATCTTACCGGTCAATTTCACATCAACCTCAATGAAAGATGCCCTTAATATCTGTGACAATCCGGACAACCTCAACAGACTGGTGATGATCAAAGGTGACTTGGCGGCATACTACTCTGTCCCGGGGATGAGAAGTGCAAATGATCATCTGTTTTTAGAGTAACAGAAAAGTGACCTGCAACAATCATCTGAACTGGCTTTACGGACAAAGGGCCCTGTTTTTCGGGGCCCTTTGTATATCTCTCGTTTCAATGATCTCTCCAGGCTCATTTCCCCTTCCACATCAGCAGGGCACGGGCAATGGCTTTCTCCACCAGGGGGGCCATGATCGCGTAACCCACCTTGTTGGGATGCACACCGTCACCTGAGAGCTCTTCGGGAAGTCCGTTACGCTCATCTACCATCGCCTGGAAGAAATCACAGTATACTGCCCCTTTCGTAGAGGCATAGGCCTGAATACGCCTGTTCAGCTCCACCACCTTCTCAGCCGGCTCCTGTCCCGGTCGCCATGGAAAATCATAAGCAGGGAGTACCGAACAGAGCACCACCTGGATGCCATTGGCCTGTGCCAGTTCGGTCATGGAGTGCAGGTTATCCTCGATCATCTCCAGGGTGGAAGGTCCCGTATTGCCTGCAATGTCGTTGATGCCTGCCAGGATCACCACCACCTTGGGTCGCAGGTGAATCACATCCTGACGAAAACGGATCAGCATTTGAGGTGTGGTTTGACCACCAATGCCACGGTTGATGTAGTGGCCTCCGGCAAAGAACTCCGGCACCATGTCAATCCATCCCTGAGTGATTGAGTTACCCATGAAAACTACGCGGTCGTCGCAAGTGCGGGGAACAGACAGCTTGGCATTATCCTCTCTGAAACGGTTCAGGTTGGCCCAGTCCTGGGCTTCTGCCATCAAGGCAACAGTGGTCATCATTGTCAGCAATAAAAAAAACTTGTTTAGATGTTTCATTTGTGTCAGATCAAGAGTATTTGTTTATTATGGAGTGTCAAAATTAGTTATTCTGTTTGTATCGTTCAACCGTTTCATCGATTAATTTGCCCTATTGGTCGATAAAGCGCTAAAAAAACAAAAAATGAGCTCCATCAACACCCATTATAGCTGTGAAATGGGTATTTTTGAGGGAAAATCACCGCTGTGTATTACATTAGGGGCATGTCTGGTGTGTTCATTCCTCCCCGTGAATCACTGCGGATTAAATATTCCAACAGGAAAAGATTACAGAACAGCATGAATAAAAAAACAAAGATCATCCTCTTTGCAGCCATCGCTTTGTTGATTATGGGGATGGTATTCTTCCCAAAGATAAAACGGAGCGTGTCAGCTAAACAGCAAAGTGAGGCTCCAGCACAAAGGGGTCCCGGCATTGGCGACAGACAGGCGCTGGCGGTCAATGCCACCGTGCTGCAACCGCAGGTACTGAACAACATCTTCCGCATCACCGGCATCCTGCTTCCCGATGAGGAGGTAGACCTCACCTTCGAGACTTCGGGGAAAATCACCAACATCAATTTCAATGAGGGATCCTACGTCCAAAAGGGCGACCTCCTGGCGAAGGTGAATGATGCACCCCTGCAGGCAGAGCTGAAGAAGCTGGAGTCACAGCTGCCGCTGGCTGAAGATCGCCTTTTCCGTCAGCAGACACTGCTGGACAAAGATGCCATCAGCCAGGAGACCTATCAGTCTGTATTCACACAGCTAGAGACGCTGAAGGCGGACATAGAACTGGTGGAGGCACGCATCCGTCAGACGGAGCTGCGCGCCCCCTTCAACGGGATGATCGGACTGCGGCAGGTGAGTGAGGGGGCCTACGCCTCCCCTACGGTAGTGGTGGCCAACCTGACAAAGATCTCTCCGTTGAAGATCGAGTTTTCGCTCACACAGAATTATGTCAATCAGATCAAATCGGGAACAGAGATCAGTTTCACGGTAGAAAACGACCTGGAGACATACAACGCATCGGTATATGCAGTTGAGTCGCGACTGGATGTCAATACTCTTAGCCTCTTTGCCCGTGCACGCTACCCCAACAGCGACATGAGAATCAAACCGGGCCAGTCGGCATCGGTTCAGATCAAGCTGGATCAGATCGACAATGCCATCGTGATCCCCAGTATCTCCACGGTCAAAGAGATCGGTCGCGACATCACATACATCTATGAGAACGGCAAAGCCAAAGAGGTGGAGATCAACACCGGCATGCGTACTGCATCTTCGGTGGAGGTGACCAACGGCCTCTCGGTAGGTGACACCCTACTCACAACAGGGGTGATGCAGCTTCGCAACGGCATGCCGGTACGCATATCCCGGATGGTATCCAACAACGCTGAATAATGATGAAACGAGCAAGGAAATTCTCAGCCCTATGAATTTTTCAGAACTAAGCATCAAAAGACCGGTGCTCGCCACCGTGATGGTACTGATCATCATCATCTTCGGCATCATCGGCTACACCAACCTGGCGGTACGGGAGTACCCCAGCGTGGACAACCCCATCATCACCGTTCATGTCTCTTACCCCGGAGCCAACGCGGAGGTGATCGAAAACCAGATTACCGAGCCGCTCGAACAAAATATCAACGGCATCCCGGGTATCCGATCACTGGTCAGCCGTAGCAGTCAGGGCAGCTCACGCATCACCGTGGAGTTTGAACTGAGCGTCGACATGGAGACAGCGGCTAACGACGTGCGCGACAAGGTCTCCGTGGCACAGCGTTATCTGCCGCGTGACGTGGATCCGCCGACGGTATCTAAAGCGGATGCCGACTCTGACCCGATCATGCAGATCACCGTACAGAGCCCTACCCGCTCATTACTGGAGCTCTCCGAGATCGCCGATCTCACCGTCAAGGAGCGATTGCAGACCATCTCAAATGTGAGTGCCGTAGAAATATGGGGCGAATACAGATATGCCATGCGTCTCTGGCTCGATCCCATACGGATGGCGGCCTACAATATCACCCCGATGGATATCAAGAACGCCCTCGACCGGGAGAATGTGGAGCTGCCGGCAGGCAGTATCGAGGGAGACCACATCTCACAGTCGATTCGCACCATGGGGCTGATGCAGACACCTGAAGATTTCAACAACCTGATCCTGATCGAGGACAACTTCCGCATCGTCCGTTTCCGGGATGTGGGATATGCCGAGCTGGATGCCGCCAACCGACAGAATATCCTTCGCCGGAACGGGGTACCGATGGTGAGCTGCGTGGTGATCCCGCAGCCGGGTGCCAACCATATCGAGATTGCCGATGAGGTACGCAACCGCATGAACCTGATGGAGAAAGATCTGCCGGAGGATGTGATCCTCGATGTGGCGTTCGACAATACCAAGTTTATACGATCATCTATCTCAGAAGTACAAACTACCGTACTGATCGCCTTTGTCCTGGTGGTATTCATCATCTTCGTCTTCCTTCGCAACTGGCGGGTGACACTGATCCCCGCACTGGTGATTCCCATCTCCCTGATCGGCATCTTCTTTGTGATGTTCCTGGCTGGCTTCTCCATCAACGTGCTCTCCATGCTGGCCGTTGTGCTGGCTGTGGGACTGGTGGTGGACGACTCCATCGTGGTGACGGAGAACATCTTCCAGAAGGTGGAGGCAGGAATGAACCCGGAGGAGGCGGCCATCGCCGGCTCCAGGGAGATATTCTTTGCTGTCATCTCCACCACCATCACACTGGTGGCCATCTTCTTCCCCATCGTCTTCCTGGAGGGGATGACAGGGAGGTTGTTCCGGGAGTTCAGCATCGTGATTTCAGGTGCTGTGATCATCTCCTCCTTCGTGGCACTCTCCTTCGTGCCGATGCTCTCGTCCAAGTTGCTGAAAAAGAAACAAAAGCATAATATATTCTATAACAGGACCGAGGTCTTCTTTGCCGGCATGAACCGTTTCTACGATCGGATGCTGCGCTCCTTCATGCACCGCAAATGGCTGGTATTGCCCATCCTGATCCTCTCCACACTCCTTATCATCCTGTTCTGGAACATTATTCCTGCAGAGATGGCTCCCCTGGAAGACCGCTCACAGGTGATCATCCGCAGTTCGGCACCCGAAGGAGCCACCTTCGAGTTTGTCAGGGACTATACAGATCGCATCTCTGAGATCGCCGACTCCATTGCGCCGGAGAGAGAATCAAACATCGTCTTCACCCGCAGCGGCTTCAGCATGGTACGCATGGTGCTGCCGGATATGGCGGAGCGGGAACGCAGCCAGATGGAGATCGCCGATGCGCTGTCAATAGCTGTCAGAGACGAGAATGCCGCACGGGCTTTTGTACAGCAACAATCTACCTTCGGCGGACGACGTTCAGGGATGCCAATCCAGTACGTGCTGCAGGCTCCCAATATTGAGAAACTAGAGGAGTTTATTCCACTTATCATGGAGCAGGTGAATGCCAGCCCCTACTTCCAGATGGCCGACGTGGACCTGAAGTTCACCAAACCGGAGACACGTATCCTGATCGACCGCGATAAGGCAGCCATGCTGGGGGTGAGCACCCGCGATATTGGTCAGACCCTGCAGTACGCACTCAGCGGGCAGCGGATGGGATACTTCTACATGAACGGAAAGCAGTACCAGATACTGGGGGAGATCAACCGCCAGCAGCGCAATACACCGGTGGACCTGAAGACTATCTACATCAAGAACAACATGGGACAGATGATTCAGATGGATAACCTGGTGAAGCTGGAGGAGTCGGTGGCGCCCCCACAGCTCTATCGCTACAACCGCTTCAACTCGGCCACCATCTCGGCGGGACTGGCTCCCGGTTATTCACTCGGTGAAGGCTTGGAAGAGATGGACCGCATAGCAGCAGAAGTGCTCGATGATACTTTCCGCACAGCCCTTGAAGGGGAGTCAAGGAACTTCAGGGAGAGCTCCTCAAGCCTGCTCTTCGCCTTCGGACTGGCCATCCTGCTGATCTTCCTGGTGATGGCCGCTCAATTTGAGAGCTTCAAAGACCCGTTCGTCATCATGTTCTCCGTGCCGATGGCACTCTTCGGTGCACTCCTCTTCATGTGGATCTCAGGAGTGACGATGAACATCTACAGCCAGATCGGCATTATCATGTTGATAGGGCTGGTGGCCAAGAACGGCATACTCATAGTGGAGTTCGCCAACCAGCGACAACAGGCTGGAGTGAACAAGTACAAGGCTATCATCGAGGCAGCTGGGCAGCGTCTACGTCCTATCCTGATGACCAGCATATCCACCATGCTTGGTCTGTTGCCCCTGATGCTCGCCACGGGTGAGGGTGCCAACGGACGCATCGCCATGGGAACGGCTGTGGTGGGTGGTCTGCTGATCTCCACACTGCTCACCCTGTTCGTGATCCCGGTGATGTATGTTTACCTCTCCACCGACAGGGAAGCTAAAGAAAAGAAGAAAAAAAAGAAATTGAGCCATGCTTAAGAAAACCATTAGATCTGTAGTGCTCATCTCAATGCTGATCCCTTTCACATCTTTCTCGCAGGAGGTGATGGATCTGAAGGAGTGTCTCCGGCTGGGGTTAGAGTACAACTATGACTTGCAGATCGTGCGAAACGAGGAGCAGATATCAGACAACAACGTCACCCTGGGAAACGCGGGATTCCTGCCCTCAGTGACACTCAACTCGGGGTATAGCGTTCGCAGCAGCAACAGCGATCAGTTTCTCGCCGGCGAGGATGTTGCCCAACAGCAGCGCAATGCTGCTACCGGCACCCTTGATGCAGGGGTGAACCTCAACTGGACGCTATTCGAAGGGTTTCGGGTACAGACCAGCTACCAGCGTTTGAAAGAGCTCCAGTCCGTTGGTGAACTGAACACACGCATGGCGGTTGAGAACTTCATCGCCAACCTCACGGCAGAGTATTACAATTACGTGCAGCAGCAGATCAGGTTGGGAAACCTCAGGTACGCGGTGGCACTCTCAAAAGAGCGGCTTCGCATTGTAGAAGCGAGATACCAGGTGGGATCACTCTCCCGGCTCGACCTGCAGCAGGCAAGGGTCTACTTTAATGCCGACAGCTCACTGCTGATACAGCAATATGAGATCCTGCACAGCTCCCGCATCAGGCTCAACGAGATGATGGGAGGTGATGTGAATCGCACCTTTGCTGCGCGCGATACAACCATTGCCTGCAAGGGAGAGCTGCAGAAGGATGAACTGCTGGATGCCGCTCTGCAGCACAACACGCTGCTGTTGCTTACCGAGAAGAACAAAACACTCAGTGAGCTGGAACTGAAGAACCGCGAAAGTCAGAACTTCCCCTACCTTCGACTCAGCACCGGTTACGGTTTCACGCATTACAACTACAACAGTGGCACGCTCGACCGTCAACGCAACTGGGGACCCAATGTGGGGGTCACCCTCGGATATACCCTCTTCGACGGTTTCAACCGCAGAAGGGAACAGAAGAATGCAAGGATCTCGGTACAGAACAGGCAACTGGAAGTAGAACAAAACAAGTTGGCGATGGAGAGCGATTTCGCCAATATGTGGATGGCCTATCAGAACAATCTTGAGCTCACTCAACTGGAGGTGGAGAGCCTTGAAAATGCAAAGCTGAACTACGAGATTGCAATGGATCGATATCAGATCGGCGACCTCTCGGGGCTGGAGCTGAGGGAAGCACAAAACAGCCTGCTGGAAGCTGAGCAGCGACTGCTCACCGCACAATACAACACCAAGCTCTACGAGATATCGCTGCTGCAGATCAGCGGCAGAGTTGGCGAATACCTGGCACCCTGAATATTGCACTCAGGTCGCACACCCGGGTAAAACAGGCTTAGGTGAAGCGACGGAGGTGTGCCAGCACCTCCTCGTTCCGGTCATAGAGACCCAGGTTCAGGTTCATCAGATCACCCCGCTCCGCCATCTCCCGGATAATGGGAAAGAGGGGTCGTTGCTCTGTCCAGAACAGCCTGTTCAGGAAAATCATCGGGCTGGCATAACCGTATGACTCATAATGGTTCTGCGCCAGATCCTGAAACACCTCCTGCATTGTTCCCGCACTGCCGGGAGTGAAGATCACACCCCCCTTGGCGAAGGCCAGCAACCCCTCCTCACGTACGCTGTTCTCGAAATATTTCGCGATATGCGTGGCCAACGGTGTGGGCAGCTCATGCCCGTAGTGCCAGGTGGGGATACCCAGGCTCTCATACCCGGGATCGGGGAAACGCTCCATCACCCTGAACGCCGACGCGAGCCACTGATCATCCGAATAGGCAGGGGCAACCGAAAGCAACGCCATGGCCTCCATTAGCTCCTCCTCACTCCGCCCTGCCATCCAGGCACCTACGTGTGTCGCCTCCATGGCCCCAGGGCCACCCCCCGAGAGCATCAGGTAACCCTGTTCGGTAAGCATCTTCGAGAGGCTTACCACCTGCAGGTAGATCGCATCGGTGCGCAACATGCTGTGCCCACCCATCACCGCCACCAGTTCCCGTTCATCGTATCCCGCAATATATGCATGCAACGAATCAGTGATGGAGTGGTCGTGCAGGCGCTGTGCCAGCGTATCTTTAATCGATAGTTTCTCAAGAGATGCCTGATAGTAATCATAGACTATCTTGTCAAGAGAGAATCTGTAGGTATCAGGATGAAGGTGATCAAACCCGTTGTAGAGGGTATCACTGTTGTAGAGACTGCTCGGATAGGTGTTAAAGGGCACATCCAGCGTTGGAAAGATAAAGTTATCCGACAGCAGGTGGTGCAAGAGTCTGTCCGAGAGAATGCACCCCAGAAAGAGACATCTGGAAAAGCGAACAGCAAGCATCTCCTCTTCTATCTCTGTCAGATCGAGCGATTGCACCGCGATCTCCTCCACATCACCCCGTTTCAGAAAAGATTTCAGTTCGGCAAGGTTGTCAAATTGTTGCATATATTCGGTTTGTATGTTTGTAAGTTAGTACGTTAGTACGTTGGTAAGTTAGTAAGCTTGAAGTTCGGGGTTCGAGGTTTTTAGTTCGAGATTTTTAGTACGAGATTCAGGAACCAAGAACTAAGAACTACGAACCAAGAACCAAGAACCAAGGACCATGAACCACTATAGCTTACCGCTTACAACTTACATCTTCAACGCTCTTCTCGCCCAAATGGTTTGCGTCACACCTCTTGAAAGGAGATAGAGGATAAAGGAGAGCCAGAGGCCGTTGTTACCCCAATGGGGTGAGATCAGGAAGAAACAGGCAAAGAAGAGGATGGAGGAGAAGATCATCGCGTTGCGCATCTGTGCCGACGCGGTGGCTCCGATGTAGATGCCGTCCCACAGGAAAGCGGCAAAACCGGTCAAGGGGATCAACAGGATCCAGAAGAGGTAGTCACCCGCCGCTTCGATGATGGTCCGGTCGTTGGTGAGGATCTGCAGGATCTGCTCGGGGAAAAGGATGTAGACCACCATCGAGGTGATGC
>CAZBFS010000037.1:0-11371 GCA_964491215.1 uncultured Proteiniphilum sp. | reverse complement strand
CCCCTCTCTGACGCTGACCTGCGTGATGAGATTACCGGACAGATGAAACTGTTCGATTGATCCTGTTCTCCTTTCACCGAGACCGTGCCTGGCAATGGGTTACAAAAGAAAAACGATGAGAAAAACAACGATACTGGTATTGTTATGGTTTTCCGTCTACTGCACCATCCAGGCACAGAAGACGGAGGTTCTACCTGAACCTACTGTGAATCATTCTACAATGATTGGTTTCGGTAAGGCATTCCTTTCTGACAGTTATCTCTCTCCACTCACCTACGATGGTATGAGCGTAACACTGTTACACGATCGGATCAAGGCTTCTCATTTTTTGGGAGGTGAGCTTTTGCTACAACAACAATTCCAGATTCAGACAGCTATCACCAAGAATCCAACCGCTTCCGCTTCGGAATATTATGGAGATATAAGGTATCATCTCAACGGGTATTATCCTTTGTTCAAAACGGATCGTTTCTCCCTTTTGGGTGGCGGCGGAGGTGCATTGACACTTGGAGGAATATACAATGTTCGGAACTCAAACAACCCAGGCTCACTCAAAACATCCTTCAATTTGCAGCTCTCAACATTGGCCCTTTACCAATGGAAAGGGATCACTCTACGCTGGCAGCTCACTTCTCCCTTTGCAGGTATGTTTTTCTCACCTGAGTATGGACACTCCTATTATGAGATTTTCACACTGGGTAACAACAAAGGAGTAGTTCATTTCGGCTCTTTCCATAACCAACTGGCACTGAGAAACTATTTTACAATCGATATTCCCATTCGTAACTTCACTCTTAGAACAGGTTATCTGGGTGATTATCTTCGCACCAATGTGAATCAACTAGACACCAGGATCATCTCACATCAATTTGTGGTAGGATTTGCCTTCGAGTCTATTCATTTTGGTGGCAGACGGGTACTAAACAATCCATCCATCGTAAGCAGTTATTATCGATGAGGAGTGGGAGAAATCTATTAAATGCTGAATTGTGATGAACTATAATTTTGATGAAAATATTGACAGACGGGGTACCGACTGCGTCAAGCTGGAAAAGATGAAGGCGCTATTCGGCAGAGATGACTTGATGCCACTTTGGGTGGCTGACATGGATTTCAAGTCGCCTCCGGCAATCACCGAAGCTCTCAAGGAAAGGGTTAACCATGAAATCTATGGTTACACCATTGCATCAGAGGACTATTACCAAGCCATCAGAGGATGGCTTGCCGATCGGCATGGTTGGCAGGTTAATATTGAAGATATCTGCTTTGTACCTGGTGTGGTAAAGGGATTCGCCTTTGCAATCGATCAGTTTACTGAAAAACATGACAAGGTGATTATCCAACCTCCGGTTTACCATCCCTTCCGGATTGTAACCTCTTCGCTAGGACGTGAAGTCGTGAACAACCCTTTATTATTGGAGGATGGGAAGTACAAGATGGACTTGGTTGGACTCAGGTCAATTCTTGCCCACCAAAAATGCAAAATGTTGATTCTCTGTAATCCTCACAACCCGGGCGGTAGGGTATGGTTGCCCGATGAATTGCGTGAACTGGCTGAGATCTGTTACAACAACAATGTTTTTGTCGTTTCTGATGAGATTCATGCCGACCTGGCGCTGCCAGGGTACTGTCATACCCCTTTTGCTACGGTGTCAGAGAAAGCCTTGAGCAACTCTCTGACGTTGATGGCTCCCAGTAAGACCTTCAACTTAGCCGGCATTGTCAGCTCTTTTGCTGTGATCCCCGACAAGAACATTCGGGAGCAATACCTGTCTTACCTGGAGCCGCGTGAGCTGGATCAGGGAACCCTCTTTGCCTATACCGCCACCACGGCGGCTTATGAGAAATGTGGCAACTGGCTGGATGAGATGCTGACCTATGTGCAGGAGAACATGCGACCTGAAGCCTCCTTTCTGGTGTGGCTCGACTGTCATGGACTGGGTCTCAATCGCAGCGAGCTGGTGAAGCTGTTCGTAGAGGGTGCCGGACTGGCCCTGAATGAGGGATCGATGTTTGGTTCCGGCGGTGAAGGATTCATGCGTCTCAATGTGGGAACCCCGCGCAACATACTGGAAAAAGCTCTTAATAAACTGAAAAAAGCCATCGATGGATAAACATCGATTGCACCAGATTGTTACAACGTTTGCAACCAATATATACACTTATAAATTATAATTGAAAATGAAGATTTCCGAAAACAAATATGTCACACTCACCTACGACCTTAATGTGGGTGAAGGAGAAGAACGGGAGTTGATGGAACAGGCTACCCCTGAACGGCCACTTGAGTTCATCTATGGTACCAACTCAATGCTGGAGGCATTTGAGAAACAGATCAAAGGTCTTTCCGAAGGGGACACCTTCTCATTCCGTCTCACTCCCGACGATGCTTACGGCGATTACGACGAAGAAAAGGTGCTGGATCTGCCCAAAACAATCTTCGAGATTGACGGCAAGATAGACGAGAATGTGCTGTTCGAAGGGAATACCGTTCCCATGATGGACTCTTCCGGTAACCGGCTCTCCGGCTCGGTGGTATCAATCGGAGAGGAGACCGTGACAATAGACTTCAACCATCCGCTGGCGGGTGAGCTGATGCACTTTGAAGGAACTGTAAAAGGTATACGTGATGCTTCTGCCGAGGAGATAGCTGCGTTATTCTCGGGTGGTGGCTGCGGTTGCGGTTCCGGTGGCTGTGGTGATGGTGAGAAAGAAGATTGCGATTGTGGCTCCGGCTCCGGTGGGGGTTGCGGCTCCGGTTGCAACTGTTGAGCAGTACAATATTGTTACAAACCGGATGTTTTCATCCGTACTTGTCTCTTCATTGGAATGGAATAATTAAGATTGTGTAGCGGTATGAACAGTTTTGGAACACTTTTCCGGTTGACCTCCTTCGGTGAGTCACACGGTGCCGCCGTGGGTGGTGTAATCGACGGCTGTCCCTCCGGGCTGGAGATCGACATGGACTTCATTCAGACAGAGCTGGACCGGCGACGCCCCGGCCAGTCGCGCATCACCACGCCCCGCAAGGAGCCGGACAGGGTGGAATTTCTATCGGGTATCTTCGAAGGGAAAAGCACCGGTGCACCCATCGGTTTTCTTATCCGCAATGAGAACCAGCAATCTTCCGACTACGACCATCTGAAAGAGATCTATCGCCCCTCTCATGCCGACTATACCTATCAGCAGAAGTATGGCCACCGTGACCATCGCGGTGGTGGACGTTCTTCTGCGCGTGAGACCATCTCACGGGTGGTGGCGGGAGCTGTGGCCAAGCTCTTTCTGCAGCACCAGGGCATCCTGATTCGTGCTTTTACCTCACAGGTGGGACCTGTCAGGCTGGAGCAGGAGTATACGGCATACGACCTCTCGCTCACCGAAGAAAACATGGTGCGCTGTCCCGATCCCGATACTGCAGAGCGGATGATCAAGCTCATACAGGAGGTGCGCTACCAGGGTGATACCGTTGGCGGGGTGATTACCTGCGTGGCCAGCGGTGTGCCGGCGGGACTGGGTGAGCCGGTCTTCGGCAAGCTGCATGCCACCATCGGATCGGCGATGCTGAGCATAAACGCGGTGAAAGGGTTTGAGTACGGTACCGGATTTGATGTCAGTAAGCGCGGTTCCGAAGTGAATGATGCCTTTTTCAATGACGGGGGAGAGATCAACACCCGCACAAACCGTTCCGGTGGGATACAGGCCGGAATATCCAACGGACAGGATATCTACTTCCGGGTGGCCTTCAAGCCGGTAGCTACCATCCTGCAAGAGCAGGAGACAGTGGATATTCACGGCACCAACACCACCATCAAAGCCCGCGGCAGGCACGATCCCTGTGTGCTGCCCCGTGCCGTACCCATCGTTGAGGCAATGACTGCCATCACGCTGATGGATCACTACCTGCTGGCGAAAAGCGGAAAGGAAGAGCTGTGATGGAGCTCTCACGCTCCCTGCTGCCCGTTGCTTCTTCTTAAACCTTCTGTCCTACCCGGCATCAAAGAGTTAAGCAAATCATTAAAACAGCAGGATGATGAAAAAGATTACAACCACTTTCGCACTCGCAATGATTTCGGTTGCGATGTTTGCACAGATTGACTTCAACCTTATAAAAAGATCATGAAGCAGCAGAAGAAGTCGATAAAGGCCTGGGAGAAAGAGAATAAGAAGATTCGCAAGGAACAGGAGAGATGGATGAAGAAGGGTGGCAGATGGTAACACGTAACTACCCCCATGCAATGAAAACAGTAATCATAATATTGATTGGTTTGGTTGCCGGGCAGTTGTCCGCGCAGCCAAAAGCTGTTTATACATCTGGAGACCGGCAGATCTTCCGGGAGTACCTCACCGCCATCGAACCCTACAGGGATGCTTCTGCAGAAATCATACTGGAAAAAAGCGCCTTCTTTTTACTGGATAAACCTTATGTTGCCCACACCCTGGAGAGAGCAAACGATGAGCGGTTGACGGTGAATCTGCGGGCGTTCGACTGCACCACCTTCGTGGAAACAGTCATCGCACTGGTCTTAACAGCAACCGGTGATGCTCCTTTATTTGAAACTTTTATGGAAGAGCTGACGGCATTGCGATACCGAGCTGGTACAATTGATGGCTATTCCTCCCGGCTGCACTATGCCACCGACTGGCTTCATGAAAATGAACAGCGACGATTAATGCGCAATATCTCCACTGATCTGGGAGGTGCGAAGGAGGAGAGACTCCTGAACTTTATGTCAACACACCGAGAGGCTTACAGTCGCCTGAGAAAGGATGATGGGATGCTGGGCCGTATCACTCTCATGGAAGAGATGATTAACCGTAGAGGCGGATTTTATTATCTGCCCAAAGAGCAGATCGAAGAGCTGGAGGATCAAATTCCACATATGTCGGTTGTCCTCTTCACCACCGATATTGGCGGGCTGGATGTCACCCACATGGGGTTCGCCTACAGAAAGGAGGGGAGGCTCACCCTCCTGCATGCATCTAGTGCAGGTGAGAGGGTGATGGTGGAAGAGCTGTCAATCAGTGATTACACATACAATCAACGGAACAGCACAGGCATCATCGTTGCTGAAATCAATCTCTCCTATTCGAAATGATTCTTTCCTCCCGTCTCTTTTTTCTTACCCTGTTTACCGGAGAACCACCGGTCAGTCAGCTTGAATGCCAGGTTGACAAGAAGCACCAGCAGAGCAGCGACAACAAGCTGCCAGTACATCGCCAGAGCAGCCAGGCAACCCAGTGCCGCACTGCACCAGATGGTTGCAGCAGTGGTCAGACCATGTACACTGGGTCCTTTGTGAAGGATCACTCCGGCACCCAGGAAGCCAACACCGGTGACGATCTGTCCCACAATCCTGGTGGCATCTCCGCCACCTTCATTCAGCACCTGAAGCGAGATGAGCACATAAATAGCAGCACCGATCGCCACCAGTGTATTGGTGCGTAGACCGGCACTCTTGTTGTTGATCTCACGTTCCAGTCCCACAACCCCACCTGCGGCCGTGGCAGCCAGCAGTCGGATGATAAAATCAATTGGTTCCATATGGTGTCAAATTAATCACTATTTCTGATAACATCTGTTGCCTGTCGCACAAAGTGATCCATTTTTTGATGGTCAGCCACCTCCAAGGGAGATATATTACCGGCAGGCCAGGGAATCAGTCGATAACCTATCTTTCTGTTCCTGGCTGTTTTCTCTACCCATACAAGCGAATAGCCACAGGAGTCGATCACTGCCGGTGAGTCGTCATCTGTTTTACGGATCACAATCTCTGCAAGCATACCCCCGTCGGTCAGTTCCCGCTGCTGGTTGGAGATAAAATTCCCCAGTGAGTAATATACAACGCTTCGGATCATACCATTCTCTTTTGCCACCTCCATCGGTTGAACCACATGCGGATGATGACCGATGATAATCTGTACACCGTTTTTTAACAGTAGACGGGTCATGCGTTGCTGTTGCAATGAGGGATATGTGCGGTACTCTTCCCCCCAGTGGAGCTGTGCGATGATGATATCCGGTTTATAATGCCGTGTCAGCGCCAGATCCTCCAGGATCAGCTGGCTGTCGAGGAGATTCACGATATTGGGTTCCCTCACGGGAAGCCCGTTGGTGTTGCATGTGTAGTTGAGGAAAGCTAATCGGATCCCGTTGCGGATGACCATCAGCGGATAGTAGAGTGACCGCTTTTCTCTGTCCAGGAAGGTGCCGGTATGGCGGATACCCAATGAGTCCAAAAGATCAATGGTTCTCTCAAGACCCTGACGACCCCGGTCCAGGGCATGGTTATTGGCTTGAAAGAAAATGTCGAAGCCTGCATCACGCAGCGCTGTTGCAAACGCATCGGGAGCACTGAAAAGGGGATAGCCGCTGTAGGGCTCTCCGCCCAGGGTGGTCTCGAAATTGAGTCCCGCGATGTCGGCATTGCTGATCTGATCTTTCAGCAGGTAAAAACAGGAATCATACCTGTAGTGGCCATCTTCATCCCTGACACCATTGATCTGTGGCATGTGTTGCATGGCATCTCCTGCAAAGAGAAGCCTGACACGTCTCTGCTGAGACCTCACGGGCAAGAACAGCAACAGGAATAGCAAGGTCCAGAGTGTTGTTCGCATATTGATTGGTTTTCATGAATATTTCTTTGATAAAATAAGATGAAAACGATCATCGTTCACCGCAACCCAACTCCTCCGGTGTAATCAGTTCAGGAATACTGATTGGTGACCTTTTCACCTGCCTCCCCGGCAGGAGGGGTTGTAACCGGTTGGTCGGGCTGAAGGATGGCACGGTAATCATCAGGGTGGGTGAGCAGTTCAAGGGCCCTGTCATATACCTTATCACTTGATAGCTGGTGTTGCAATACCCCTTTTTTATAATGGTAACGTTGCACGATCTCCGATTCAATCAGGCTCCTGATGTCATCTTCGAAGAGCCGCATATCTCTGTCCAGATCTGGTTTGAGCTTTGTCTCCAGCGCCTTGTACTCTTCAGCAGCGACATCCATATATCCTTCAAACTCCATCATGCTTTTTAATTGTAAGAGGGTGCGTTCACTCAGTTGGTCGTAGGTGAAATCTTTTGTCTTCACAAATCGGATGAAAGAGTCGTAATCGTCATCAGATAAACGAAACAGATATGGGGGAGCGATCTCCTTATGTTTTTGAACCCATCCTGTCACAAAATCAAAAATCAGATTGTCAGTCATCAGGTAATAGGTGATGGTGCCACCACCTTTCTGTGGGATGGTGATGTCGGGAGTGATCCCCCCACCATCGCGTACCTCACGACCGTTACGGGTGTGAAACAGGTTGGTTAACGAATCCGGAACACGAGCCACGCTGCCGTCCGGGTTGCGGTGCGAGTAGTCGAGTGCCTGGATGCAACGGCCACTGGGAATGTAGTACTTAGAGGTGGTGATCTTGATGTTGCCGCCATAGGGCAGGCTACGGGGTGTTTGCACCAGTCCCTTGCCGAAGGAGCGGTTGCCCACAATCACTGCACGGTCTAAATCCTGGAGGGCTCCGGCTACGATTTCTGAGGCTGATGCTGAGCCGGTATCAATCAACACCACAATGGGGATGATCTCATCCAGCGGCTGGCTTAGCGTGAAATAGGAGCGGTCCCACTGCTTCACCTTCCCTTTAGTGGAGACGATCTCTTCCCCTTTGGGTACAAAGAGGTTCACCACTTTAACAGCTTCATCGAGGATGCCTCCACCATTGCCACGCAGGTCCATGATCAACGATGATGCACCCTTTTCTTTCAATTCAACTACTGTCTCCTTAACCCTGTCGGCACTCCGGGTTGTGAAGCTGCCGAAATGAAAGTAGCCGACTCCCTCTTCTGTTACCGCAGCATAGGTGATGGGATCCATCTCAATTTTCTCTCGTTCAATGGTGAATGAGCGATCTTTACTTTCTCCCGGACGCCTGATTTTTAGTTTGAGAATGGTGCCGGGAACACCTTTCAACTTGTCACTCACCTCCTTGACCGCTGCCTTATGTACATCTTCACCGTCGATCTCCAGAATGGCATCACCCGCTTTCAAACCTGCTTTATCGGCTGGCAGCCCTTCGTAGGGTTCATTGATGATCACCTGCCCGTCGTTATAGGAGATGATGGCACCTATTCCTGCATATTCACCCGTAGTCAGAAACTGCAGGTCTCCCATGTTCTCCTCTGCATAGTATTCGGTGTAGGGATCCAGCCGGGTGAGCATGTTGTGGATGGAGCGCTGCACCAGGTTGTTCACCTCGATGCTGTCCACGTAAAAGAGATCCAGCTCCCGCAGCACGGAATTGAAGATGTCTATGTTTTTGTTGATGTCGTAGTAGCGTTTGTTCTGTTGCTCATCCGGTACCTGTGCCAGTAATTGCAAAGCTGTGAAGATTGACAGCAGCAGAAAAAAGAATTTCTTCATATAGCGTAATTCACTTGATAATTGTTCCTAAATCAGGTCGGCATGATTGTGACCCATTCATGGGCAAAGGAACAAATTTTTTGTGAAAATGTTACTTACTTTTGGTTATATGTTTATAATAAAGGGCTGTCAGGAAGAATATATTCATACCTTTGCGATCAATTCAAAGTTAAAAATTCATCTGAATGCGTACCCTTCTGCGTTATATGTTCCTGCCGTTGATGGTCGGAATTCTTATTTTCACAGGTACTTGCCTGATTAGCTCCGAGAACGTACCGGATATGCCGGATCGGATTTCATGGGACAAACTGGCTCATTTCGGACTCTTCTTTCTCCTTTCATTCGTCTCCCTCTACTATTATGATAAACTGCACAGTGGAGCACCTGCCTTCGGCAAATGGATTTTTTGGGGGGTTATACTGCCGGTACTATACGGAGGAGTCATTGAGTTGTTGCAGAAGTTTCTCTTCACCTCACGCAGTGCCGAGTGGGGCGATTGGATTGCAGATATAGCAGGATCACTTACAGCCCTGCTGCTTGCAATTATTTGTTTGAGAAAAAGGAAAAAATCAATAAATAATATATCTTTGTAGCACACATGGGCAAACGCGCCTGATAGTCAGATTAAAAAAACTGTTCGCTGTATGTACATATAATTAAAAAGTTATTTGTTGTATCAATGGGGTTTAATTATCTTTCGTCCGCACTTTTATCTCTCGTTTTATTGATCTCCTGCAACGGCCAATCAGGTCAAAAGCAGAGTGGTAACGCGTACGAGGATGTGAAATCTGATTCGTTGCAAAGTGAACAGTTGAATACCGATGATTACCAGTTTCTGGTTAGGGTAGGTGATGAGGCTCCCGATTTCCGGATGCAGCTCCCGGGGGGTGAGAGTGTCACGCTCTCTTCCCTGCGTGGCAAAGTATTGATGTTACAGTTCACTGCCAGCTGGTGCGGTGTATGCAGAAAAGAGATGCCTTACATTGAATCGCAGATCTGGCAGCGCCACAAGGACGATCCTTCGTTTGCCCTTTACGGTATTGACCGTGAAGAACCGGTAGAGAAGGTGGAAGAGCTGATCAGCGCTACCGGCGTCACATATCCGATTGGTCTCGATCCCGATGCCTCCATTTTCGGGCGTTATGCTGAGAAAGAGGCCGGAATTACACGCAACGTGATTATCGATAAAGATGGTAATATTGTGATGCTAACCCGTTTGTTTAAAGAGGATGAGTTTAACCGTATGGTGGAAGTCATCGATTCATTATTGTTGGATTAAATATTTAATGCCTTATGAAGTACGAAGATTTAAAAATTCTGGATGAGTTGAGAGAAAAAGGTAGTATTACCGAAGAGGAGTATCAGCGTGAGAAAGCAAAGTTGTTGAGCGAAGAGGCCGCTGCCACAAACAGCGGAAGACAGCCCTTGTTCGGATTGACTGAAAACACCTACCTGATGTTGATGCATCTCTCGCAGTTTACCGGTGCCTTCGTGCCACTGGCCGGTTTCGTGGTGCCCATCATCATGTGGACCACCCAAAGAGATATAAACGCCAATGTGGATCTGCACGGCAAGAACATTCTCAACGCGATCATCAGTTATGCAATCTATGCGATCATACTCACCATTACCGTCATCGGTATACCGGTAGCCATCCTCCTGGGTGTTCTCTACGTTGTTTTCGTGGTCATTGCCACATTGAAGGCGAATAATGGCGAGTACTGGAAATACCCTTTTACGATACAATTCATCAAATAATGGCTCAGGAACAACTGGTAAACTATTCAAACGTACAACTCAACCGCGATGAGAACATCATCTTGCGGAACGTCAACCTCACGGTGAAACGTGGCGACTTTCTTTACATCATAGGCAAGGTGGGATCGGGTAAAAGCACCCTGATGAAGAGCATGTATGCGGAGCTGCCCGTGGAGTCGGGCAGCGCACGCGTGTTCGATTATGAGCTGGCTACGATAAAACGCCGGCTTGTACCTTTCCTGCGCCGCAAGATCGGGATCGTTTTTCAGGATTTCCAGTTGTTGATAGACCGTACCGTGGAGAAGAACCTGGAGTTCGTGCTGAAAGCCACCGGCTGGAAAAATAAAAGGGAGATCAGTGACCGCATCCATGAGGTGCTGGTGCAGGTGGGAATGCAGAACAAGACATACAAGATGCCGCACGAGCTCTCCGGGGGAGAACAACAACGCGTGGTGATTGCCCGTGCGCTCCTCAACTCACCGGCACTGATCCTTGCTGACGAGCCTACCGGTAACCTGGATCCGGAAACAGGAAGTCAGATTGTTTCCCTATTGCAGGAGATTGCAGAAAGAGGTACGGCGGTCATCATGTCGACACACAACTACTCCATTGTGCAGGCCTTCCCGGGCAAAATCATGCGCTGCGAGAACATGGAGTTGCTGGAGATGACAAATTGAGAATCATTCCTGCCTCTTCGGCTTTTCTCTTCTATTTTTTGTATCATCAGCCACATCACTCCCTCTTTTTTTTGTACCTTTGCACTTTTAAAAACTGATCATATAAATAGTACACGATCGTGGCTGATACAAAGTACATTTTCGTAACTGGCGGTGTGGTCTCCTCACTGGGTAAGGGAATCATTGCGGCATCACTCGGCAAGCTCTTGCAGTCAAGAGGATATAAGGTAACCATCCAGAAATTCGATCCCTACATCAATGTGGATCCCGGAACACTAAATCCATACGAACATGGTGAGTGTTATGTTACCATCGACGGACATGAAGCCGACCTGGACCTGGGACATTACGAGCGGTTCCTCAATATCCAGACTACAAAAGACAACAACATCACCACGGGTCGTATTTATCAGAATGTGATCCAAAAAGAGCGTCGTGGCGATTACCTGGGCAAAACAGTACAGGTGATTCCCCATATCACCGATGAGATCAAGCGCAATGTGAAATCACTCGGGG
>CAZBFS010000036.1:0-11754 GCA_964491215.1 uncultured Proteiniphilum sp. | reverse complement strand
GTATCTTTGTGGATGGCCGACGTCATGCCGACCTATTGATCAATTATATTTATTACTATGTCACAACTGATCGGACACATCTCACAGATCATCGGGCCTGTGGTGGATGTACAGTTTGAATTCACCGAGACATTCGAAGCGAGGCTACCCTCCATTCATGATGCACTTTATGTAAAACATACCGACGGACAGGAGGTCTTCCTGGAGGTACAGCAGCATATCGGGGAGAATATCGTGCGCACGGTGGCCATGGAGAGTACCGACGGATTACGCCGCGGTTTAACCGTGAAAGCGCTCGGGCGCCCCATCAGTGTGCCTGTAGGAGAACAGATCAAGGGGAGGCTCCTCAACGTAGTAGGTCGTCCCATTGACGGTTTGAAGAAGCTGAGCCGCGAACAGCAATACCCCATACACCGTGAAGCACCCAGGTTTGATGAGCTGACCACCTCCGAGGAGGTACTCTTCACCGGCATCAAGGTGATCGACCTGTTGCAGCCCTACCTGAAGGGTGGCAAGATCGGTCTCTTCGGTGGTGCAGGTGTGGGTAAGACGGTGATCATCATGGAGCTGATCAACAACATTGCCAAGGGACACAACGGCTACTCGGTCTTTGCCGGAGTGGGTGAACGTACCCGCGAGGGGAACGACCTGCTGCGGGAGATGATCGGATCAGGTGTGATCAAGTATGGCAAGGTGTTTAAACAAGGGATGGATGAGGGGAAATGGGATCTGAGCACGATCGATTATGAGAAGCTCAAATCGTCGCAGACCACGCTGGTATTCGGACAGATGAACGAGCCACCGGGTGCCCGCGCATCGGTCGCCCTCACCGGGCTGGCTGTAGCCGAGTCGTTCCGCGATGCGGGTGGTGAGGGTAGTGACACTCTGCTCTTCATCGACAACATCTTCCGTTTTGTGCAGGCAGGCTCCGAGGTTTCGGCACTGCTGGGACGCATGCCCTCAGCGGTAGGCTATCAGCCCACACTCGCTTCGGAGATGGGTACACTGCAGGAGCGTATCGCTTCCACCATTCACGGCTCGATCACATCAGTGCAGGCAGTCTACGTGCCGGCAGATGACCTTACCGACCCGGCGCCCGCCACCACCTTCAGCTACCTGGACGCCTCCACGGTGCTCAGCAGGAAGATCGCTTCACTGGGTATCTACCCGGCAGTGGATCCGCTGGAGTCCTCCTCACGCATCCTCGATTCCGCCATCGTGGGTGAAGAGCACTACAACACGGCGATGGAGGTGAAGCAGATCCTGCAACGCTACAAGGAACTGCAGGATATCATCTCCATCCTGGGTATGGATGAACTCTCCGATGAGGACCGCCTCACGGTGAACCGTGCCCGCAAGGTACAGCGGTTCCTCTCCCAACCCTTCTTCATGGCGGAACAGTATACCGGCCAACCGGGTGTGATGGTTCCCATTGCCGACACCATCCGGGGGTTCAGGATGATCATGGAGGGGGAGCTGGATCAGTACCCCGAGACCGCATTCATGAGTGTGGGTACCATTGAGGAAGCAATCGAAAAGGGCAAGGCCCTGATAGAACAATCAGAAGCAGTACAATGACCCTGGATATCCTCTCACCCGAAAAAACGTACCACATCGATGATGTGGAATCGGTGACACTGCCCGGCACCATGGGTTCGTTTCAGATACTGAAGAACCATGCACCGCTCATCTCGTCGCTCCGGCGAGGCAACATCACCTTCTCCGTAAAGGGTCATCTGAAGACGATGGTCGTGGAGGAGGGATTTGTAGAGGTGAGCGATAACACGATAACCGTTTGCATTGACGCTGTAAGAAAAAAAGAAACAGACAAAAAATGAAAAAACTGATCATCAATTTTCTAATTATTCACACCGTAGTGATGGCTGTCACCGGTGTGGGTGTCTGGTTGCTGACAGTAGCCTATTTCCCGGCACTGCAGGCAAAAGGGTATGTTGTCATCCCTCTTTTCTTCTACCTGCTGGGGATCATCTTCATCACACAGTTTCGCCGTTCGGCAATCACCCATCCGGTGAAGATGGTGAACCTCTACATGTTGCTGAAGGTGATCAAGGTGTTTGTCTCCTTCATCACCATCCTCATCTACTGGTTCATTCACAAGGCTGGTATCCGCAGCTTCGTCATCACCTTCATCATCTTCTATCTGATCGACCTGGTATGGGAGACCTACATCTACCTGCGAATGGAGAAGTACATCAAATACAAGTCTGATCACGACAAACCGCCTAAAGAGCCTTTTGAACTATGAGACACAGTATCACACTCACAGTACTGATCATTATCACCCTGTTGTTCTCTGGCGCTACCGTCGCCGCTCTTCCAGTGAACAAGGAGGTCGCCGGCGGGGAGGAACTCAACGTGAAGGAGATGATCCTGCACCACCTGGCCGACAGCTACGAGTGGCACATCACGGGCAACGGGGAGAAAGATCTCTCTCTTCCCCTCCCTGTGATTCTTCACAGCAAGAGGAGCGGCTGGCACCTCTTTCTATCCTCCCGCCTCCATCATGGTGAAGAGAGCTATCACGGTTTCAGGATCGCTTCCGAAGGAAGGTATGCCGGTAAGATCGTGGAGGTCAGCCACGACGGAGCCGACAGCCGTCCCCTCGATCTCTCCCTCACCAAAAATGCCGCTTCGCTGCTGTTGAGTTCACTGCTGCTGATCCTGCTGGTCCTCGCTGCTGCACGCAGCGTCAGCCGTGACCCGCTGAAACCGAAAAAGGGACTTGCCGGCCTGATGGAGATGGCAGTGGTGATGATTGAAGATGAGCTGATCAAACCAACAGTGGGCAAGGATTACGCACGCTACTCCCCCTATCTGCTGACCCTCTTCTTCTTCATCCTGATAAACAATCTGCTGGGGTTGATCCCTCTTTTCCCGGGAGGGGCCAATGTGACCGGCAACATTGCCGTCACCCTGGTGCTGGCCGTCACCACCTTCCTGGTGGTCAACTTCACCGGATCGAGAGAATATTACCGGGAGATTTTCTGGCCGGATGTGCCGGTATGGCTGAAGGTCCCTTTTCCGCTGATGCCGATCATCGAGGTGGTAGGTCTGTTCACCAAACCCTTTGCGCTGATGATCCGTCTCTTTGCCAACATCATGGCAGGACACGCCATCGTGCTGGGACTCACCTCACTGATTTTTGTATCGGTAAGCCTGGGATCCACCATCAACGCCTCCATGACGGCCGCATCGGTGCTGTTCACTGTATTCATCAATTTTGTAGAGTTGCTGGTGGCTTTTATTCAGGCCTACGTCTTCACGCTGCTGTCGGCTGTCTTCATCGGCCTGGCACGGGTGGAGCCACATGCTGCGCTCAGCGGAGAGCACACGCCGACAAATAAAAAAACCAAACAAATAGAACAAAATTCATTACAAGATATCAATCACTAAACAATTAAACAAATCGTATGGAACTATTATCAGTGATGCTGCAGATACAGCATGAAGCGTTGAGCACGTTGGGTTTGGCCGTGGCCATAGGAGTGGCCGTGATGGCAGCAGCCTTCGGTATTGGTAGAATTGGCCAGTCGGCCCTCGAGGGCATCGCCCGCCAGCCGGAGTCGGCCGCCGACATCCGCACCACCATGATCATCTCGGCAGCCCTCATCGAAGGGGTGGCGCTGTTTGCCATTGTCGTGTGTGGTTTCATCCTTTAACCTGACTGCACTATGTCGTTATTGACACCCGAACCGGGACTGCTCTTCTGGATGATGATCTCTTTCGGGATCGTCCTCCTGATATTGGTCAGGTATGGGTTCCCGGTGATCCTCAAGGCGGTTGAGAAAAGGAAGAACTACATCGATGCATCTATCCGGGCTGCCCGCGAAGCTCAGGAGGAGCTGGGCAAGGTCGTGGAGACCGGCGAGCGGTTGCTGACTGAAGCCCGCAGGGAGCAACATGCTATCCTGAAAGAGACCACCCGGCTCAAGGAGCAACTGATCGGGGAGGCCCGCGCCGGTGCGGCCGCCGAATCGGAGAAGTTGCTGGCAGCTGCCCGCAGTAGGATCGAGGCCGAAAGGGAAGAGGCGCTGCGCACCATCCGTCGCGAGGTCTCGACCCTCTCGGTGCAGCTGGCTGAGCGAATCCTGCGTGAGCGACTGGGCGATGAGCAGGAGCAGATGAAGATGATCGACCGCCTGCTGGATGAAGTAGATATCTCCAAATCCTGACGACGATGAACACCGGACTCATCTCCACCCGTTACGCCAAAGCACTGCTGGACCATGCCATCGCATCGGGAGAGCAGCAGGAGGTCTATCACAGGATGAAGACCCTTGCCACCATGTTCATCGAACAGCCTGCACTGCGCCGGGCACTCAGCGGAGCCGTCAACACAAGAGAGAAGAAGATCTTCCTCCTGCGTACCGCCAGCGGGGGTGATCTGCCTCCCTCGCTGGAGCGGATGCTCGGGTTGATCATGGAGAACGAACGGGAGGAGCTGATCCACTATATCGCCCTGCGCTACACGGAGCTCTATCGCGATCGTTTTAACATCCAGTATGGCAGGCTTATCACGGCTATACCGATCGATGAGAAAACAGAAAAACGGTTTATCGAACATATAAGGAAGATCGTCGGCGGCAGGCTGGAGGTGGAGCCGGTGGTTGATCCCGCCATCATTGGCGGTTTCATCCTCTACCTCGATGATTACCGCTGGGATGCCAGCGTGGCCGGCGAACTATCCCGCATCCGCAACAGGTTCAGTATCCTGGATGCGTCCATTGAAACAAGATGAAACAATGAATTGAACATGGCAAACAACGAAATCAAAATAAGTGAGGTGTCTGATATACTACGCATGCAACTCGAGGGTCTTGATACCGATATCAAGTACGATGAGACCGGGGTGGTCATCAGCGTCAGTGATGGCGTGGTGCGTATCTACGGACTGCGCAACGCCGAGTCGAACGAGCTGCTGCTATTCGATAACGGCATGCAGGCCATCGTGATGAACCTCGAGGAGGACAATGTGGGAGCTATCCTGCTGGGATCCACCAGTGATGTAAAAGAGGGCTTCATCGTGAAGCGTACCGGCCACGTCGCCTCCATCCGTGTGGGAGAAGGGATGCTGGGAAGGGTGATCGCTCCCACCGGCGAACCGATCGATGGCAAGGGAGCTGTGAAGGGTGAGCTGCTGGAGATGCCCCTGGAGCGCAAGGCGCCCGGTGTCATCTTCCGCCAGCCGGTGAACAAGCCATTGCAGACAGGCATCAAGGCGGTGGATGCGATGATCCCCATCGGACGGGGCCAGCGGGAGCTGATCATCGGTGACCGCCAGACCGGCAAGTCGAGCATCGCCATCGATACCATCCTCAACCAGCGGCAGAACTTCGATGAGGGTGATCCGGTCTATTGCATCTATGTGGCTATCGGCCAGAAGGGATCTACCGTAGCCTCCCTTGTGAAAACACTCACCGACCATGGGGCTATGGATTATACCATCGTGATTGCAGCCAGCGGATCCGACTCGGCAGCCCTGCGTTACATCGCTCCCTTTGCCGGTGCTGCCGTGGGTGAATATTTCCGTGATACGGGACGCCATGCCCTGGTGGTCTACGACGATCTCTCCAAGCAGGCGGTAGCCTACAGGGAGGTGTCGCTGATCCTGCGCCGTCCCTCGGGACGCGAAGCCTACCCCGGTGATATCTTTTACCTCCATTCACGCCTGCTGGAGCGTGCTGCCAGCATGATCTCACAGCAGGATGTAGTGACACAAATGAACGATTTACCTACCTGCCTGCATGACCGGGTGAAGGGTGGAGGGTCACTCACCGCGCTGCCCATCATCGAGACACAGGCGGGTGATGTATCTGCCTATATCCCCACCAATGTGATCTCCATCACCGACGGTCAGATCTTCCTGGAAGCTGATCTCTACAACAAGGGAGTACGACCTGCTATCAACGTCGGCATCTCTGTCTCCCGTGTGGGGGGCAACGCACAGGTGAAAGCGATGAAGAAGGTGGCCGGATCGCTGAAGATCGACCAGGCGCAATACCAGGAGCTGGCTGCTTTCACCAAGTTTGGTGGTGACATGGATGCGGTCACCATGATGACCATCGACAAGGGACAGAAGAACGAACAGCTACTGATACAGCCGGTACACACACCCATGAGTGTAGAACATCAGATTGCCATTCTTTACTGCGGCACCCACGGCCTGTTAAAGAAGATCCCGCTGCTGGAGGTGCACCGTTTTGAGAAGGAGTTTCTGGCCACCATGGAGCTGAAACACCGTGACGATCTGCTGAACCGTCTCAAAGAGGGTATCATGAACGATGCCATTGGTAAAATCATTGAACGTGTGGCAACTGACACCATTGAATCGATGCAATATTAAACAACAATGGCACTACTCAAAGAGATCAAAAGCAGGTTACAGTCGGTTCACTCCACCCGTAAGATCACCACCGCCATGATGATGGTCTCATCCGCAAAGCTGCTTAAAACACAACAGCTCATCCAGACCCTTTACCCTTATGAGCAGGAGCTGTACCATATGTTACAGCTGTTGCTGCAGGGTGAAAAGGAGTTCCTGTCGCCCTACACACAACAACGCGATGTCAAGCGTGTGGCCATCGTGGCATTCACTTCCAACACCGGTCTGGCAGGTCGTTTCAACGACAATATCGCTGTAAGGCTCACATCTGTTGTGGAGGAGTACCTCCCTCTGGGCAGAGAGAACATCCTGATCTATCCCATCGGTGGTAAGGTGGCCAAAGCGGTGCGGAAGATGGGGATGGTGGCAGCAGGTGAATTTGACACCATCGCCGCCAAACCCTCCTATCAGCCAATACGGAAGATCGCGCAGGAGTTGATGCAGTTGTACATCGCGGGGGAGATCGACAGGGTGGAGCTGATCTACCACCACTACAAAAGCAAGGGAACACAGGAGGTGGTGCAGGAGACATTCCTGCCTATAGCGTTGCCGGCAGGTGAAGAGGATGACTTGAAAAATGATTACATCGTGGAACCCGACAGGGATTCTCTACTACAGGAACTGTTGCCCAAGGTGATCCAGCTGAAACTTTATACCGTACTCATCGACTCGGCCACCTCAGAGCATGCAGCCCGCATGACGGCCATGCTGATAGCCAACGACAATGCCGATAACCTGATTGATGAGCTGAAGCTTGAATACAACAAGCTGCGCCAGCAAACCATCACTAACGAACTGCTCGACATAGCAGGGGGCACAGTTCGCTAAACCCTGTTCAGAGGGTGCGGTTGATCTGTTCGATATAGCCCAGCAGCTCCTCCCTGCCCTGCCCTTTCTCTGCCGAGGTGAGAAAGATGGGTGGCAGCTCCACCCATGTTTCCAGCAGCTTCTCTTTATAGGCATTCACGTTCATCTGCAGACGCCCCCCGGCCAGCTTGTCTCCTTTGGTAAAGACGATGGTAAAAGGAACAGCGTTCTCACCGAGCCACTCCATGAACTCAATATCAATCTTCTGTGGCTCATGACGCGAATCTATCAGCACAAAAAGGTTCACCATCGCCTCCCGTTCCATGATATAATCCTCAATGATGATACGGAGCTTATCTCTCCCCTCTTTCCCTCTGCGGGCATATCCATAGCCGGGGAGATCCACCAGATACCACTCCCCGTTGATCAGAAAATGATTGATAAGCATCGTCTTCCCCGGTGTGGATGATGTAAGTGCCAGCCCCTTACGGCCGGTGAGCATGTTGATCAACGATGATTTCCCAACATTGGAGCGGCCAATGAAAGCATATTCCGCCCTGCCGTCCTGCGGACATAAGCGGTAATCGGTATTGCTGATGATGAACTCAGCTGATTGAATAATCATATGTTACGCTATTTTTGTTTTATTTCTAACTGTTATTGCCCAAAGCCCCAATCCGGTGAGCAGACCGTTCATCAGCAACAGCTCATAGCCTACATGGTAGCCAAAGAGCTGTTTCATTGCCAGTTCGATGATGAAACAGGTCAGAGGGGCTGCTATTGCCACGAAGGGTACGTACCTGTCTGTCGGCTTCACCTTCGTATAGAGGCCTGCCACGTAGAGACCCAGCAGAGGACCATAAGTATAAGATGCCAGCTTGTAGATGGCATTGATGATGCTGTCGGAGCCGATCGCCTCTATCAGCAGGATGATCAGCACGAAAACAGCACTGATGCCCAAGTGCACCCGCCGCCGGACCAGCACCTCCCGTTTTTCCTGTTCCCTGTTTTGTGCGATGGGACGCATGCCGAGGATATCGACGCAGAAGGAGGTGGTGAGCGCCGTCAGCGCCGAGTCGGCACTGGAGAAGGCGGCAGCCACGATACCCACCACGAATATTCCCAGCACCGCCGTTCCCAGCTGTTCGCTGGCGATCAGCGGCAGTATGTTGTCGGAGACCTCGGGCAGCGAGATGCCATTTTGATTGGCGTAGGCCAGCAACAACACCCCGAGGCAGAGGAAGAGGAAGTTGATCGGGGCGAAGGCAAAACCGTAGGAGACCACATTCTTCTGTGCATCTTTAAGTGTACGGATGGTCAGGTTCTTCTGCATCTGGTCCTGATCGAGTCCCGTCATCACGATGGTGATGAACATGCCGCTGAAAAACTGCTTGAAGAAATGTTGCGTGCTATGCCAGTCGTCAAAGACAAATATGCGGGAGTGAGGGCTCTCCCGAATTGTCGTGGCAATCTCTGCAAGGTTCATTCCCATGCTGGAAGAGAGCTGCCATACGATCAGCACCAGTGCCGTGATGAAGAGCAGTGTCTGCAGCCAGTCGGTCCATATAATTGTCTTGATGCCGCTCTTGTGACTATAGAGCCAGATGATCAGGATAATGCCTGTAACCGTAGCCACGAAAGGTACTCCCCAGGCATCAAACACCAGCGACTGCAGGATAAAGGCCACCAGGTAGAGTCGCGCAGCGGCACCCACGATCTTGGAAAGCAGGAAGAACCAGGCACCGGTCTTATATGAACGGGGGCCATAGCGTTGATCCAGATATCCGTAGATGGTAGTAAGATTGAGTCGGTAGTATAGAGGCAACAGGATATAGGCAATCACCAGGTAACCGAAGAAGAAGCCCAGCACCATCTGCATGTAGGTCATGTCGAGGTTGCGCACCATGCCGGGTACAGAGACGAAGGTGACACCCGAGATGGAGGTGCCGATCATCGCCACGGCCACCACGTACCACTTGGATGATTTGTTGGCCCGGAAGAAGGCATCGTTGTCGGCTCCTTTCCTACCTGTAAGCCAGGAGATCAGCATCAGCATCCCAAAGTAGAGGGCAATCACCATAAGGACAAAGAGCGGCTTCATTTTAAAAGGTAAATTTACAGGTCTTGAAATGGATGACCGAATCAAAGATCAAACAATCGGGTTGCAGCATCTTTTTATCTTAATGGGTGCAAAAGTACGCAACAATGCAGGAAAGGACAAATAAAAAGGGTTAAAACAAAAAGGGAGAATCGGTTGTTTATAACGAAACATCATCCCATCATGGAAAAAGAAAAGGTCTGCCTGATCATCAATCCCATCTCTGGAACAGAGTCGAAGAAAAACATCCCTGAAATGGTGGCTGCCGCCTTCGACCAGAAGAAATATGAGCTGGTGATCCGCATCACCGGATACCCGGGACATGCAACTGAAATTGCTGAACAAGCAGTGAAAGAGCAGTATCGTTATGTGCTTACCGCGGGTGGTGACGGCACGGTTAATGAGGTAGCCAGAACACTGGTCAACAGCGACACCACGCTGGGCATCATCCCCTTCGGTTCCGGCAACGGTCTGGCCAGGGAACTGGACATCCCGATGGATGCCGAGAAAGCCCTCGAGATCATCCTTAAAGGGAACAGCCGCACCATTGACTACGGGATAGCCAATGAGCAGATCTTTTTCTGCACCTGCGGCTTCGGCTTTGATGCCTTTATCAGTGACAAGTTTGCCGAGGAGAAGAAAAGAGGACCACTGGGTTACCTGCGTAACATTCTGGAGAGTGCGGTTGACTTCAAGTCGGAAGAGTACGAGCTGACACATGATGAGGGAACACTCACCGAGCGGGCTTTCGTGCTCACCTGTGCCAACGCCTCACAATATGGCAACGAAGCCTACATTGCTCCGGGAGCCAGCATGGACGACGGCAAGATGAATGTCTCGATCCTCAAGCCGCTGAACGCGCTGGAGATCCCTCAGACCACACTGCAGCTCTTCACGAAGAACATCGACAAGAACAGCAAGATGACCACGCTGGTCACCCGTAAGCTATCCATACGCCGTTCGCGCGCTGGCCTCATGCATGTGGATGGCGAGCCGGTGGAGGCCGGTCGTGAGATCAGCGTGGAGATTATTCAGAAGGGACTGAAGGTGCTTGTTCCCTCAGAAAAGAAAAAGAAAAAAGAGGCAGAGAACATTTTCAGTTCCCTGACCCGCTGGTTTAACGAGTAGTCCTACTCGTTTTGCTTCCATATGGTGACCTGCACCCTGCGTTGTTCGCTGGTGCGGGTCGATTTTTTCAGGGTGAGGGTGATATCCTCCGGTTCGCGGCAGAGCCTGAACCGTGGCTCCAGGATCTCACGGATGCCGTTGAGCGAGGTGACCGGCTCTCCATCGCGTTTGAAGCCCCCCGGCCACTTGTCACGGGGTGTCTTCTCCGGATCCCACTCATAGGAAGATGCCAACAGCAGATATCCCTCATTATTCAAACGTGTGTGAATATTGGCCAGGAAGAGCAGCGGATCGCTCAGCTCCTCCAGCAGGTTGGGCAAGATGATCAGGTCATACCCGCTAAAAATGGGTTTCAGGTTCATCGCATCCGCTTGCATGAAGAGGATATGCTCTTTGGTTTCCGAGAGACCATAATCCGCCAGTACGATATCCCGGTAGAAGAGCAGCTCTCCCTCATCCTTCATCGCGTAGCGCACATACCCCTGTTCCTGCAGTTGGATTGGCACACGGATCATGCGGGCAGTGAAATCGAGTGCCGTGACATTGCTGAAGTTCTTTGCCAGTTCAAAAGCGAGACGCCCCGTGTCGGCATTCAGGTCGAGGATGCGTGCATCCGGTCGCTCCAAGAGAAGGTCACCTGCCATACGACTCAATGTCACCGCAAAATTGTTTTCACCTTCGGCAACATCACCCCAGTTTTGTTCGCAGGAGCGGGTCACATCTTCATCCGTCACATAATCGGCCTGCTGAATTTTCAGCGGCGCTTCAGTTTCAATGTAGCGGAAGCCGGCATGCTGATAGAAATGGCGGCGGAAGGCATAACGCGCGTGCAGGGTAGCTTCGTTACCGGTAGAGATCCAGGAGCCCCCCTTGATCAGGTTGTGCTTCCCGTCGAAGGTGGGGGTGGAAAAGTCGTCATACAGTGGGTGAACCTTGAAGCCGGGGAAACCGGTGATGGGCGTCTCGGTCCACTGCCACACGTTACCGATCACATCGTAGAAACCACCCTGTTCAAATAGGTCCACCGGACAGGGAGAGGTAAAGTGTTCCAGAGCGATATTGGCCGGTGCGGTACCCCACTCCGGTTGATCTGACAAGCGGGCTACCTTGTGGAGGCGATACCACTCAGCCTCGGCAGGCAGCCGGTAGGTTTTACCGGTTGTCTCACTCTTCCAGTTACAGAATGCCTTTGCCTCAAGGAAATTCACCTCCACCGGCCAGTTCCAGGGCATCTCAATCTCTTCGGCCACCAGCCGCAAGCGGTAGCCCTTTTCATCCCTTCTCCAGAAAAGCGGCATCACCGCTTCACGATAGTTGC
>CAZBFS010000035.1:5573-11774 GCA_964491215.1 uncultured Proteiniphilum sp. | reverse complement strand
GTGCCCGGGTGATGGCCACGTTCAGCTTACGGTCCACCGTGCCGTCGTGATTGAGGTTGCAGAGGAACTGCATCTGGTAGGGTCTGTTCACACAAAAGGAGAGCAGGATCAGGTCGCGCTGGCTTCCCTGGAAACGCTCAACCGTATCGATCATCACCTCTTCCGCACCGGGGAAGCCGGCTGTTGCCAGGCGGTGCCGGATCAGGGCGATCTGGTTGCGGTAGGGGGCGATGATGCCGACATCTCGTGGGTCGAACATTTTCCCGTTGGCCAGGTAGAGGTCGCGGATCGATGAAAGCAGTCGTACGATGACAGTCGCTTCCGGTTCGCTGATCTTATCAGCAGTACTATCGTGATGCAGTTTCTCGGTGGAGAGAAACGCGGTACGCCATTTCGCGGCGAGATATTGCATCGGTTCATTCTCTCCCGGTGTCAACTGCCAGCTTTCCGACTGCCACTCCACGGCGGGGAAGAGGTTGCCGGAATAGAACTGTCGGGCAGGGAAGGCGGCGATCTCCTCGTGCATCCTTCCCTGGCGTGTGAGTTGTGCCGTAGCATGATCCCACCCTTGATCGGTGCAGCGGCGAATTAACCTTTCAAACAGTGACTCGCGGCAGTCGGTGATACCGGCCTCCCGCAGCGCTGCCTCTTCGACACTGGAGAGCGACGCTTGTTGCAGGACAATGGTGGCGAGCTGGTTGTGATCACCGATAAGTATGAACTTGTCGAACCGTGACAGTAGGCCGATGATCTGCGGCTCCGGGATCTGTGAGGCCTCATCCACCAGTGCCAGGTGGAAATGTTTCAGGGTGAAGAGCTCCATGCGACCCAGGATGGAGGCCAGCGTAGCCACATAGATCCGGGTCTCTTCCATCTCCCTGCGCAATGACTCCCTGTTGGGTGCCCGCTCCGCTACCTTCTGCAGCAACCTTGGACGGTAGGGTGGGGCACAGGAGAGCTCCGTACCCACTCGGATGTAACTGTCGCATGCACCGTCACTGCATCCCAGGGCAGCATGGATCGCTTCACACAGCTCATCCACGGCCCTGTTGGTGTAGGCCAGCACCAGGATGTTGCTCTCCGGCCGTTGATAATACTCCTCGATCAGACGCCGTGCAAAGATAGAGGTCTTGCCCGTACCCGGAGGACCCACGATCAGGAAGTACTCTTCTGCGTGGACAGCCCTGCGGATGATATCGTCGGGATAGGAGAACACACTCTCTTCACTCAGTGAGGGTTTGCCGGGGGGGCGCATACCCAGCAACAGCTCTTTCTTCGAGGGGGGAGACCCGAGGAAAGCGTAAAGGCTGCGGTACATGCTGTTGAGAGAGCTGTCGATGCTGTCGTGCTCAATGGCCCAGAGCTTGTTTTCGTTGAAGTAATGGCGGTTACGCTGTTTGTAGCGGAAGCGTACCTCGACATTCTCTTCGCTGATGCGTACCAGCGTTCCTTTCAATATCTGACGGTTTAACACCGTGTCGTGATCATCGGTACGCGGGTAGACGATGCAGATCTCCCCCTCCCGGAAGTTGGCAATATCCTGGTTTTCACCGTTGCGGGAGAAGAGGATGGTCATGTCGCGACCTGCATCATCTATCTCACGGATGGTGAGGTCCTGCAACAGATCGAGTGCAGCGGCACGCTCGCTGAAGTCGCTGTTCCAGAGCGATGCCAGACCGGTGGGTGTCTCATAGGCCACGTCACCGATCTTCTGGAGGTAGAGCTCGCGGGTGACAAAGCGGATAAAGCGGTAGAAGTAGGCTTTTTCCAGCTCGCTGCAACGCGCCAGCAACCCCCTCATCTCATTCACCCGGGTACGATAAAATGCCGGCACCTTTTCTGTTTCAGCAGCCGTGGCGAAGAGTCCGTTGAACAACGCCTCCACCGTCTGGTTGTCTCCCCGTATCAGCGCCTGCTCATGCGCGACGATCCGGTTACGCATCTCAATGATCTGCCGTTCCAGGTCCTGCCAAACGGCGGCAAAGCGCAGGTTGGTCCCCGGCCGGTTGCCCGCGGAGTAGAGGATGGCCGCATCTACCGCATGGCTATCCAGTCCGAAGACACCCTCTATCATCATCCGGTAGATCGCGGTCTGTACCGCATGGTTGAGAGCAATCCTGCCACTGTCACCGGGAGGGTAGGGCAACCTCCCCGATTTCAGCTCCACGATCTTTGCCTCCCTGTTTCCGGGCATCAACTGCAGTAGGTCGAGCCGCCCCTGAAAGCCATATCGTTCACTGAAGAAGGAGGGTTCCAGCGTACAGTGATGCAGGTCGATGCCCATTCGCGGGAAATCGTCGCGTACCACCCGTCGGATATTATCGAATTGGCTCCTCGCCTTCACCATGAACTCCCGGAAATCGGCATTGGATTGGATATCTGCACAGCTGGTGTATTCGAAAGGCGACTGTTTGAAGGAGCGCAGAAAGACCTCGTCGAAGGAGAGCTGCTCCGGATCTGTAGTGAAGACCAACTCATCGAGGAAGAAGTTGGAAAGGTTCCCCAGCAATAGATAGGAGCGGTTCTCCTTTTCACTGAACTTGTTGCGGAAGTAGTGGAAAGGTGTGACGGCATAGTTCTGGAAACATTCTGCAAGGGCGGAGGCATCCACCAGGTAATCCGGTTCCAGAACCATCAGCCGAGGGGTGAAAACACCCTCGTCGTCGGTAGTGCAATCGATCAGGTTGAGCTGTACACCCTCCCGGTAGAGATCAGTGGTCATCCACTCCGATAGAGTTGCCACAGGTGGAGTGTAGCGCACCACAATCTCGGCACCTGGAGGATCTTCGCAGCTGCAGAGCAGTTCACCTTTCTCAGGATCACTTCCCACTACGTGTACCCGCAGGGTGGAGGAGTTGGCGACAGTTAAATGCTGCTTCTCTTCTTCTTTCTCCGGTGGTGATGGTTCCCCACCAGCAATCTTCAGAAGTATCTGAACTGCTTTTACCGCCGACCTGAATTCCTGGTGTGCTGCCTGTTGATCCGGATTGCGACGCAGCTCCTTCTCACGCACCCTGAAATGTTGCAGTTGCCACTCAAGCTGCCGGGGTAGTTGCAGTTTCCGGGCAATGAACACCATTCGTGAGAAGAGATTGGAGAACTGCACTGCTTCATCGGATGTGAGTTCCCAGCAGAGTCGCTCCATGATTTTTTTCAACTGCTGCACTTTCACCATGGCATCAGATGGTGATCTGGAGAGCGCTTTTAACTCATCGATATAGGGTTGGGGCTCGATCATGAAAACAGCAGTATGATTTTGGGAAGAAAGATAAGGATGCCGATAGCCAGTGCTGCAATTGCCATGATCAGGACTGCCGCGGCGGAGAGATCTTTCACTTTCCTGATCGTGGGGTGAATCTCTTTTTTGGATGCATAGTCAGAAAGATTTTCCAGGGCACTGTTCATCGTCTCCATTGACAGAACCCCGCCGATCACCAGGATCAGAATGAGCCACTCAGCAGTCGAAATATGAAAGTAGAGTCCCAGTAACAGCGTTGCTATTGCCGTCACAAATTGAATCTCTGCATTGGGTGTCTCCCTGAAAAGGGTCTTGATACCCCGGAAAGCGTATTTAAAGGAAAGGATTCTATTTTTTATGTATCTCATTGTTTAAATATGTAATAAAAGTAGGATCTGATTATGAGCAAACCAGCGGAAATATCTGGTAGAAGTGAATCGGTTGCCGATCACATTCATTGAGTACAGGGATTCCGGAGATCAAATGTACGAAATTTATCCAAAACATTTTTATCTTTGTAAAACTGGTATCACCCCCTTGAAAACAGATTACACCATGTCTCACCTTTGTCCCCTCTGCGGAAAAGAAAAAAAGGAAGAAGCCCTTTTTTGCAATGCCTGTACAAAGAAGCTTCGTTCCGAATATGAGGTGGATCTTCCGCAGGAGGTGCAACATCACCATTCACCTGTAGAAGAGCGACAATCCGATGGATATTACCTACATCAGGATAACGGCGAAGCGGAAGAGAAGAGAAACAGCAACAGTAAAACAGGCCGTCGTCTGGGACGAATTGCCATAACCCTACTACTGTTGATGATTACTTTTTTCCTCTACAACGGACTGATACGGAAAGGTAATCTGGAGCGAAGTGGTTGGGATGCCGCAACGAAGGCAAACAGTGTGGCCGGTTACTTACACTATATTGAAAACCACCCGGATGGAGCCCACTTTGACGATGCACAAGCGGCGTTGATGCAACTGAAAGTAGATGAAGCCGATCGGTGGGAGGTGTTGAAAAAGAGTGACCGGGTGACCGAGTTGCGTGATTTCCTGCTGCTGTTTCCCGAAAGTCACTATGTCCCGTTGGTAAAACGACGGCTCGACTCCCTCACCTGGATGGGGGTACTTCACTCCAACACCTCAGCAGCTTACTCCGACTACATGATGATGGCTGAGAGTGGTGATTTCAACGGCGATTATCTGGCAGAGGCGGAGACACGTTACAGGATGCTCTTCCAGTCATACCCGGTGGATCAACCTACTCTCGACAGCATTCGAATCGTTGTAAACGGTTTTTATTCTGCCCTCAATTCATTGGATCATGCAGGACTGGAACAATGGCTGGCCCCTCGCGTGCAGCGATTTTTTTTCAAGGGGCCCAAGGTTCGCGAACGGTTGCTGGGTGAGCTGCTGGTCGATGCGGCACGATCAGAAGAGCCTACAATCACCTATATCCCCGACCTGGGAGGAGTGCAGTATGAGAAAACACTGGAGGATATCTGCCGGGTCAATCTACCGATTCTGAAATCACGAAACAACGAAGGAATACTGGAGCAATTACCGGGTTATATCATGCACCTGGAACTGAATACCTATTATCAGATCATCTCAGTTCATGAAACCAAACCCCATCCCGGAGCACCCTGAACAGACTGCCGAAGATAAAGCAGTTTCTCAACCGGTAAACCAAAACAGGTGCCGTTTGTTTACACAGTGACTATGCAATTTCAACTTACATCGGAATACAGACCCACGGGCGATCAGCCCGAAGCCATCCGGGCATTGCAGGAAGGACTTCGCGACAAGGTGCCCTACCAGACCTTGCTGGGGGTGACCGGCTCCGGCAAGACCTTCACCATCGCCAACGTGATTGCTCAGGTGAACAAGCCCACGCTGGTGCTGAGCCACAACAAGACGCTGGCCGCACAGCTCTATAGCGAGTTCAAGAGCTTCTTTCCCCATAACGCGGTGGAGTATTTTGTCAGCTACTATGATTACTATCAGCCTGAAGCTTATATCCCCACCACCGACACCTACATCGAAAAAGATCTCTCCATCAATGATGAGATTGAGAAGCTGAGGCTGGCTACCACCTCTTCGTTGCTCTCGGGACGGAACGACGTGATCGTGGTCTCGTCGGTCTCCTGCCTCTACGGGATAGGTAACCCCGAGGATTTTAACAAGACCATTGTAGAAGTAAGCGTGGGACAGACCATCGAAAGGGACCAGCTCCTGCGGTTGCTGGTCAATAGCCTCTACTCGCGCAATGAGACAGCCGAATACAACCGGGGTAACTTCCGGGTGAAGGGAGATACGGTGGATGTCTTCCTGGCCTACCACGACTACATCATCCGCGTCATCTTCTGGGGTGATGAGATTGAGAGCATCGAATCGGTGGACCCGCTCACCGGGATTACCATGGAGCGACTCGACAGCTATCGTATCTTCCCGGCCAACCTGTTTGTTACCACGCAGGATCGAATAAATAACGCGGTGGACGAGATACAGCTCGATCTGGGCAAGCAGGTGGAGTTCTTTCGTGAGATAGGCAAGCCCTACGAGGCAAAACGACTCTACGAGCGGGTAACCTATGACCTGGAGATGATCAAGGAGATCGGATACTGCTCCGGCATTGAGAACTACTCACGTTACTTCGACGGGCGAGAGCCCGATACACGTCCCTTCTGTCTGCTCGACTTCTTCCCCGAGGATTACCTCACGGTGATCGATGAGAGCCATGTCACCATCCCCCAGATACGGGCCATGTACGGTGGCGATAACTCCCGTAAAAAGAACCTGGTGGAGTATGGCTTTCGTCTTCCGGCGGCCATCGACAACCGGCCGCTCCGCTTCGAAGAGTTCGAGGAGCTCACACCGGAGATTATCTTCGTAAGCGCCACACCGGCTGACTATGAGCTGGAGAAGTCGGAGGGGATCGTGGTGGATCAGTTGATACAGATCGG
>CAZBFS010000035.1:0-5563 GCA_964491215.1 uncultured Proteiniphilum sp. | reverse complement strand
AGTTGATACGACCCACCGGCCTGCTCGACCCGCCTATCGACGTGAGGCCCAGTCTTAATCAGATCGACGACCTGATGGAGGAGATCCAGCAGCGCGTGGAGAAAGATGAGCGGGTGCTGGTCACCACCCTCACCAAGCGGATGGCTGAGGAGCTGACCGAGTATCTTGCAGGGAACAACATACGGTGCAATTACATCCATTCCGATGTGGAGACACTCGAGCGGGTGAAGATCATGGAGGAGCTACGCGGTGGCATCTTTGATGTGCTGATCGGCGTCAACCTGTTGCGCGAGGGACTGGACCTGCCGGAGGTGTCGCTGGTAGCGGTGCTCGACGCCGACAAGGAGGGGTTCCTCCGTTCCCACCGTTCTCTCACACAGACCGCCGGTAGGGCAGCACGTAACGTGAACGGCAGGGTGATCTTCTACGCCGACAAGATCACAGTCAGTATGCAGAAAACCATTGACGAGACCAACCGGCGTCGTGAGAAGCAGACGAAATACAACGAGGAGCACGGCATCACACCCCGTCAGATCAAACGGGCCCTCTCCTCAGCACTGAGCAAGGAGTACACTGCCACAGCCGAGGCCAGGGCCTATGTGGAACCGGACTACTACTCCATGGCGGCCGAACCGCTGCCGGAGCTGGCCACCACCGACGATCTGAAGGCCAAGATCGAACATACCCGCAAGGCGATGATGGCTGCCGCTAAGAAACTGGAGTTCCTGGAAGCAGCTCAGCTGCGCGACCAGCTGGTGATGCTGGAGGAGAAACTGAAATTGATAGGCAGATTAGCAGATTAGCAGATTAGCAGATTAGCAGATTAGTTGTTTAGCAGATTAGCTGATTAGTTAATTAGAGAAATGTACAAATAGAAAAAAGGAGATGGAAAAAGAGAATGAAATCGTGCAACTAAGTTTCCGGTTCGCATTGGAGATTGTTGCATACTGTGAAAAGCTGGAAGAGGAGAAGAAATTTGTGATTGCCAATCAGCTTTTACGTTCAGGAACCTCTATTGGAGCAAATATTCGGGAAGCACAAAATGCTGAGAGTATGATTGACTTCCTCCACAGGATGAAAATCGCAGCCAAGGAGGCTGATGAATCTGAGTACTGGTTGCTAATTTGTAATCACTTTACTCACTATCCTTCCCCTGCAGCTCTATTGGAATCAAATATGAGCGTTAAAAAAGTATTGAATAAAATCATCTCATCTACCAAAAAGAGAATTTCCAGTTCTTCAAAGCATTGAACCCACTCATCCCCAAATCCCCAAATCCCCAAATCACCGAATCACCGAATCAACGAATCAACATAATGAAATCAGACATTCAAATTGCAAGAGAGACACCGCTCCGTAAGATCAAGGATGTGGCAGAGAGCGTGGGCATCCCGCGTGAGGAGGTGATTAACTTCGGTAGGCACATGGCCAAGATCCCGCTTAACCTGATCGACCGGGAGAGGGTGGAGCAGAGCAACCTGATCCTGGTGACCGCCATCACACCTACCAAGGCGGGTATCGGTAAAACTACCGTCTCCATCGGACTGGCTCTCGGACTAAACAAGATCGGCAAGAAAGCGATCGTGGCGCTGCGTGAACCCTCTCTCGGCCCCGTCTTCGGCATGAAGGGCGGTGCGGCCGGTGGTGGCTACGCACAGGTGCTCCCCATGGAGAACATCAACCTTCACTTCACCGGCGACTTTCACGCGGTGACCACTGCACATAACACCATTTCGGCACTGCTCGACAACTACATCCTGCGGGTGCAGGGTACCGGCGATGAGATCAAAGATGTCCTCTGGAAGCGGGTGCTCGATGTGAACGACCGTAGCTTACGCTATATCGTAACAGGGCTTGGGCCTGGCAACGGTGTGCCCCAGGAGGCTGGCTTCGACATCACTGCCGCCTCGGAGCTGATGGCTATCCTCTGCCTGGCAGAAGATGAGGGCGACCTGCGTCGCCGCATCGAAAACATCCTTCTCGGATACAGACGCAACGGCAACCCCTTCACCGTGAAGGATCTGGGTGTGGCAGGTGCCATCACCGTGCTGATGAAGGATGCCATCAACCCCAACCTGGTGCAGACCACCGAGAACACCCCCGCCTTTGTGCATGGTGGTCCCTTTGCCAACATCGCCCATGGCTGCAACTCCGTGCTCGCCACCAAGATGGCGATGAGCTACGGCGACTACGTGATCACCGAGGCCGGCTTCGGAGCTGACCTGGGGGCGGAGAAGTTCTTCAACATCAAGTGTCGCAAGAGCGGACTGCGACCGAAGCTGACGGTGATCGTGGTGACGGCACAGGGTCTCAAGATGCATGGCGGTACACCGGAAAAAAACATCAAGGAACCGGATATGGAGGGTTTGAATAAAGGATTGGAGAACCTGGATCGTCACCTTGCCAACCTGGTGGCATTCGGACAGTCGGTGGTGGTGGCATTCAACAAATATGCCTTCGATGCCGCTGATGAGATTGAAGCTATTAAATCCTTCTGTGATGCACATGCTGTTCCCTTTGCGGTGAACGAAGCCTTCAGGGATGGCGGAGCAGGAGCTGTAAATCTTGCCAATGCAGTTGTTGATGCCATTGAGAAGAGACCCTCCGGGGAGCTGCGCTTCACCTATGAAGATGAGGATGACATCGAGACCAAGCTGACCAAGATTGCCATGCAGATTTATGGTGCTCGTGACGTGGTGCTGGGTGAGAAAGCGCTGAAGATACTGAAGCAGATAGAAGGTACACCCCTTGCGAAGATGCCGGTCTGCATCGCCAAGACACAGTACTCATTCTCGGCTGATCCCAAGTGGTACGGTGTGGCGAAAGACTTCCGGTTCAAGATCAACGACCTGGTCATCAACCAGGGATCGGAGTTCATCGTGGCCATCGCCGGTGAGATGATGCGTATGCCGGGTCTACCCGCCGACCCGCAGGCAACCCGCATCGATATCGTGAAGGGAGAGATAGAAGGACTGAGCTGATCAATCCACCCGCATCAGATCACTCATGATCCCGTCGGAGATGAAGATCCCCTCACGGGTGAGAATCAACCTGCTACCCTCCTGCCGGACCATACCCCGGTCAAGGAAGGGTTGAATATTTGTCTTGCAATAATCAAAATACTCCTCGCCGAACCGTTTTTCAAGATCCCGGAGGTCGATACCCCACATGGTGCGCATACCGGTGAGGATAAACTCGTTGTATTGCTCCTGCCGGCTCAGCTGCTCCCGTTCACACTCAAAGTGTCCGTTTTCTCCGCTTTTGTTGTAGCGGAGGATGGAACGTATGTTCCACGACCGGCTACTGCCATTGTAAGAGTGGGCGGAGGGTCCCAGACCGATATAAGGTACATCATTCCAGTAGGAGCAGTTGTGCCGCGAGAAAAATCCCTCTTTCCCAAAAGCGGAGATCTCATAGTGGATAAAACCGGCGGTGGTGAGCCTGTCGATCATCATGGCGAACATCTCTGTGCTGGTCTCCTCCAGTAGGGGTGTGATCCTGCCCGTTTGCAGCAGACGGTACATGCGGGTGCGCTCCTCGTAGATCAGGTGGTAGGAGGAGATATGCTGAATGCCCAGTACTACCGCCTGCTCCAGGTTGCGTTGCCACACGGCGATGGTCTGACGCGGAAGGCCATATATCAGGTCGATGCTGATGTTACTGAATCCATGACGCTGGCAGCGCCGTACCGCATCGATCGCCTCCTGTGCACCATGGCGGCGACTGAGGAACTGTAGTTCCCCATCGTCGAAGCTCTGTATGCCGATGCTGAGACGGTTGAAGGGGAGGGCAGCCAGCATCGCTGTATACTCTTCTGAGAGATCGTCGGGGTTGGCCTCCATGGTGATCTCCGCGTCCGGTTCAATATTGTAGTTGGAGTAGAGCGTGTCGAAGATCCGTTCAAAGTGATGTTGTTGCAGGCGGGAGGGAGTCCCCCCACCAAAGTAGAGGGTGCCAATCGGCTCCTTCGTCTCCTCACTGCGAACAGCAGCCTCTACGCAGATCGCCTCCACGAATGCATCGATATGTGATTCGTTGGTGCCCATGTAGAAGTCGCAGTAGGTACAACGCGACTTGCAGAAGGGGATATGGAGATAGACGCCTGCCACTATTCGGTAAGCTGTTTGTAGGCTTTCAGATACTTTTGCAGCCGCTCCAGATCCTTCTCGGTCACCTCCCCCCAGCGGCGGATATCCATGTTGTCGGTCAGATCCAACAGCTTGACACGTGTGGCCAGTGCATCGGCCTGCACCCGTCGAATCGACTCCTCATACGACTCGCCTTCACGTCTGGTCAGTGCATCCACAGCCACTACGATCTCCTTCGAAAAACCTTCTTTTGTGAGTTGTTCCAATGTCCACTCCGTATCTTCCACCACGTCGTGCAGCATCCCTGTTATCTTCTCCTGCAGGGTGTGTCCCCCGTTCATCACCCGGTAGGGGTGGCCCGTTTAAGTTGTTCTTTCAGAGTCATTGCTTTGTCACTATTTATTATCAAACAGATCGTTTAGTCATCTTGTCTCTTTAAATAAAAGAATTGCTAAATATACTACAATTCCCTGCATCCGCGATGAATTGGTATGATGAATCCTTAATTGGTGGAGATAAAAAAAGATCGCTACCGAAGCGATCTTTTTTCCTTACATATTATAAACTCTCTCCAAAGTCCTCTTTGAACTTGGCTATCAGTTTCTCCGGCCAGTCGTTCACCGGCTCCAGACCTCCCATGAAGAAGCGGAGCACCGGCGGTTCATAAACAAAGCGCAGGCCACCGATCAGCTTACGATTGTCATAGAGCCATTTCATGCGGTCTTCTACATATTTGATCTGTGACAGGGTGAAGACACGCCGTGGCACAGCCAGGCGCACCAGTTCCATATCAGCATAGGTCTCGTTGCCATATTCATCTCGCTGGTTTGAGACAGACCCCCTTTCCATCCCGCGGATACCCGAGATCAGGAAGATTGCTGCTGCCAGCGCACCTGCGGGGTACTCTTTCTGTGGGATATGGTCGCACACCTGCATCGCATCCACATGGGCACCCAGCACCCCTGCCGGTTTGATCATCGGCACACCATGTGCATCCAGCGCGTTAACAAGGTAAGCGATGAAGCTGGGGCTCTGGCTGATCATCGTCTCATCGAGTGTCTCATATAAACCCACGGCCATCGCCTCTATCTCACGGACCGAGATCCCCCCGTAGGTGAGGAATCCTTCGAAGAGCGGTACCAGTGCCTCCAGCTCCCGGTAGATGTCGGGGTTGTCGGTGCAGATGCCTCCACCGCGCGAGGAGCTCAGCTTACGGGCAGAGAAGTAGACGATATCAGCCATAGCAGTCATGGTGCGCATCACCTCGCCCATGTTACTCTCCTTAAACTCCTCCTCACGTTGCAATACCAGGAAGGCGTTCTCACCAATCAGGCTGGCATCCAGCACCAGCCGGATGTTGTATTTATCGGCGATGGCCCGCACATCGCGCAGGTTCTGTACCGAGAAGGGTTGTCCCCCGATCAGGTTGGTCGATGCCTCCATCCGGATGTAGGGAATGTTCTTGGCACCATGTA
>CAZBFS010000034.1:9934-12047 GCA_964491215.1 uncultured Proteiniphilum sp. | reverse complement strand
CGCTTCTCCAGGTAGTAGGAGAAGTTACCCTTGTAGGTATAGATCTGCTGCTGGTCGATCTCCAGGATCTGTGTGCAGATACGGTCCAGGAAGTAGCGGTCGTGTGTCACCATCAGCAGGCTCATCCTGCTGCGGTTCAGGTGCTCCTCCAGCCACTCGGTCATTTCCAGGTCGAGGTGGTTGGTGGGCTCATCCAGGATCAACAGCTCCGGCTCGCTGATCAGCACGTTGGCGAGCGCTACCCGCTTCACTTGTCCTCCCGATAGCTCTCCCATCTTCTGGTGGAAATCGGTGATGCGTAGTTGCGAGAGGATCTGCTTGATCCGTTGTTCGTAATCCCATGCCTTGAGCAGCTCCATCTGCAGCAACAGCTCGTCGAGTCCCTCATGGTTGTCGGAGGCAAGCATCTCCTCGTAGCGGGCGATAAGCCGTACCGTCTCGTTATCGGCGCTGAAGCATGCTTCCAGCACGGTCATTTCCGGATCGTAAGCCGGTGACTGCTCCAGACAGGCGAAGCGGATATCATTGCGAAACACCACCCTCCCGGCATCATAACCCTCTTTGCCGGCGATGATATTGAGCAGGGTGGTCTTACCTGCACCGTTGGGGGCGATCAGACCGATCTTATCACCCTCGGCGATGCCGAAGGAGATGTCGTGGAAGAGCAGCAGGTCGCCGAAGCTTTTCGTCAGCGTGTCGATCTGCAGGAGAGGATGAGCCATTGTAATTTGATTTTAGGCCCAAAAGTACGAAAAACTATCGAGATAGCTCAGAACTTCCACCGCAGATAGCACCAGAGATCGGTGCGGCTGTTGCCGCTGATTTGCTCTGTACCGCTGCTGATGGTGTCGCGGTCCCGGTAGCGGGTGTGTGCCGCCTTTAGCGATAGCGTGAGGGCAGTGGAGAAGGCGTATTTTCCGGAGAGGGCTATCCGAAATCCCTTCCCGTAAAAAGAAGGCATGTAGAATGTGCTGAGCAGGTTTCGCTCGTAGGAGTAGAGGCGGGCATCATAGCTCTCGGCATCGAAGAAGGCTACAAAGGCATCACCGGTGAGTGGCCCCCTGCCGCGGTAGCTGATGTTCTGGGAGAGCATGATTCCCTTTTCAGCAGGATAGGGCTTCTCTTTGTAGATCGCCATATCTGCTGTGGTGCGCAGCTCCCACCCCTCACGCAGTGACTGCATCCAGCGGAGACGCACCTTGTGTGTGGCGTATGGCAGCAGGGGTTTAGCATCCTCTTGCGGCAATGAAATGTTCTTCTCCTTTCTTTTGTACTTGTAGCGCAGGTCGAGCGAGGTGCGACGGTTGATATTCCAACTCGTGAGCATATAACAATCAATCGTCGTCGAGGGGCCATTTACCCCGTATCTCATCCAGGGGTGCCGCACCAAGTCTATATAGCTGTTGATTGTCACTCCGCGGAATGGGGTGAACCCTCCCCCCAGGTAGAGGCCACTCTCGTTGCGCAGGGCGCTCCCTTCGGAGAATGCCTGCCCGTAAAGGGCATTGTAGGAGATCGGGTAGTGGCGATGCAGCAGCGTGAGGGTGCTCCCCCCGGTAGAGCGGTATTGTAAGGTGTTGAGGGTAGCCACAGCACCATTGCGGGCGATGGCCGTCTCGCCGGCGAAGAGAAACCCCGGCAGTTGAAAGGAGTAATCGACCGAGCCGTTCACATGGGTTGAGTCACGCAGGTAGTAGCGATTGTACTCCTGCAGTCTCGGGTTGTACATCCTGTCGTAGGCATGGTAGAGACCGCTGATGCCCAGCTGCAGACCTCCCTTGCGGTAATTGAGGTTGGCTCCGCTCACCTGCTCTCTGCTGTTATGCTTCTTCTCCCGCTCGAGGGGTGTGCGGTGCAGACCATCCTGCTTGAAGGAGGTGATATCACCATTGTCGGAGAGATTGGCGTCGATCTTCCTGGATGAGTAGAAGGCGGTGATGGTGAGGTTGTGGATAGCCATTACAGCAGCCCCTCCGCGAAAGAAGCCACTCTCAGCGGTGGAGAAGTGACGCTTGGGCTGTTGGGTGCGACGGGCTATCTGATCGCTGCCCCAGCTCTTGCTCACACCGTAATCGTTGTTCAATATCAACCCTTGTCCGAATGAGAGCCTATA
>CAZBFS010000034.1:0-9924 GCA_964491215.1 uncultured Proteiniphilum sp. | reverse complement strand
ACCCAGTAGCAGCGTTCTGAGCAACCCCATGTCGCGAAGCAACAGGTGAAACCCGTAATGGTCGTATCCCTTCGGGTAACCGCTCCGGAGAAAGGGCTCACCGGCATCCTTTTCTGCGGTGAAGCCCGCCTGTATCCTGTCGCGATAGCGGAAGGAGTAACGCAACGAGGTGTAGAAATCCTCTCCCCAGTACTTGCGGTTGGGGTACCGCTCCAGCACCGAGTCAGGGTAGGAGGCATAACCCGCACGCGGGGTGAGGGTTTTGTCGAACCGTAGTTGTAACTCATGCATGCCCTCTCTCACGATGGTTTGTGGTGAAGCGCGTGCCACCTTTTTTTGCTGATCGCCCACGATGAAGAATGGGAGGATCCGCTCCACCGTTCGAAAATCAAGGTAGGGAACGTTGCGCAGTTCATAAACCGTGTAGAGGGGTCGGTTCTTTGTAAGGAAGGCTACAAGTGAGGTGATTTGTGCGGGTGAGAGTAGCGGGAACCGTTCCAGCTGTTCACCTGTCACGCTGTTCAAATCAATGGGGTTGCTCTCAAGGTAGAGCAGCTCCGTGTAGATATTCTCTACGGTATGCTCATCCATCCCCTCTTCTTCGGCCAGTTGCTCTACGTAGGTGTGCCATACCGCTTCCTGTGCCGCCAATTCATTGAACAAACCGAATAAGAGGAGGAGTGTGAGAAAAGCAGTCAGCTTCTTTTTCATGACTGTTACTCTGATTCGGTTAGCATTGATTACTACAGCAAAAGTAAATATTTTTCCGGATACATTCAAACAAATGAGTATAAAACAGATAGAGGAGCCATGAAAGTTTTTTTACTATCTTTGCAGTCATATAATATTACCGGAACAGATCATATGAAGAATAGAGTCCGTTATCTGCCCCTCCTGCCCCTCCTGCTTCTCCTGCTCTCGGCATGCTCCCTTTTCACAAAAAAGGATGATCACTCCTACGACTTGCCTGATATCCTGGAGGGTGATACCCTGCGAATCCTGACGCTCAACACCTCTACCTCCTATTTTATCTATCGCGACCAGCCCATGGGGTATCATTACGACATGATCCGTGAATTCTGCCGTCACCACGGGCTGCTGCCCGAGATCATCGTGGCAACCGGTACCGCCTCCCTGATACGCATGTTGCAAGAGGGTGAGGGTGATGTGATTGCCTATCATCTGCCGGTAACACGCGAGGGACGTGATTTGGTTACCTACTGCGGCCTGCAGCAGATCAACCACCAGGTGCTGGTGCAAAGAGCCATGCGGGGTGATACCCTGGTGGATGATGTTACCGGACTGATCGGCAGGAGAGTGACGGTCACCGAGGGATCGCGTTACCACCGGCGGATGATCCACCTCAACGAGGAGCTGGGGGGAGGAATCCTGATTGAGACAGCTGCCAGTGACTCCATCGTACCGGAGGATCTGATACGGATGGTGTCGCGCGGTGAGATAGCCTATACGGTGACTGATGATGACCTGGCACGACTCAATCAAACCTATTTCCGCAACCTACACACCGACCTGCAAATCAGTTTCGATCAGCGCTCCTCCTGGGTGGTGCGCCGCGATACACCGGTGCTCGCCGATTCGCTTAACAGATGGTTTGCGAGCAAGAGCGATGAGCCGGTATTCCTGCGGATCATGAAGCGTTACTTCGAGGAGACGAAGGGTTTTTACGAGGAGGACCGTTTCTCTTACAGCGAGATACTGGGTCCGGGGGTGATCTCACCCTTCGACAGCTACTTCCGGCGTGAAGGGAAGCGGCTGGGGTTCGACTGGCGCTTGCTGGCCGCGATCGCCTACCAGGAGTCCACCTTCCGCACCGAAGAGAGTTCGTGGGCCGGTGCCGTGGGACTGATGGGGTTGATGCCGGCCACTGCGGCTTCGCTGGGGGTCACCGTTGATCAGCTCTACGACCCAGAACATAACATCCGTGCGGGGGCACAGTATCTGCAACTGCTGATTTCTCTTTTTGCGTCGGTGGAAGACAGCGGTGAGAAGATTAAGCTCGCCCTGGCCGCCTACAATGGCGGCATCGGTCACATCTCCGATGCCCGTGCACTGGCAGAGAAATATGATGCCGATAAGAATGTATGGGAGGGCAATGTGGAGCGTTTTGTTCAACTCAAGCGTCTGGAGCAGTACTACACCGACCCCGTATGTCGCAATGGTTACTTTCGCGGCGATGAGACCATCAACTACGTGCGGGAGGTGATTGCCCGATGGGAGCAGTACCGGCAGGGTGTGAAAGAATAAACCTACTCTGATCGGTTGATTAAAAAAAATTGTATCTTTGTAACTGCCTCCCCAGGGAGTATCAAAAAAAGGATACTACAGGAAACCTATTGAATGCGAGAAACATGTCAGTAACAATCCATAAAGTCAATACGAAAGATGAGCTAAAGAAGTTCATTCAGTTCGGCATCGATCTCTATGAGGGCAACGAATATTTTGTGCCGCCACTGATCTATGACGAACGAGCTACCCTCAACAGGAGTAAGAACCCGGCATTTGATCATTGTGATGCCAACTATTTCATGGCTTACCGTGACGGTGAGATCGTGGGCAGGATTGGAGTGATCATCAACCACAAGGCAAACGAAATCTGGAAGGAGAAGAATGCCCGGTTCGGCTTTGTTGATTTCATCGATGATGAGGAGGTGGTCGACACACTCTTCGGAGCGGCTGAGAGCTGGGCACGCTCCCGCGGAATGAATAAGATTCACGGCCCGCTGGGCTTCACCGATCTTGATCATGAGGGGATGCTGGTGGAAGGGTTCGACCAGATGAGTACCCTTTCTACCATCTACAATTATCCCTACTACGTGGATCACATGCACCGCTTGGGTTATGTGAAGGATCAGGACTGGGTGGAGTTTCTCATCACCATCCCCAAGGAGATACCTGAACGGTTCATGCGTGCCACCGAGATCGTGAAGAAACGCTCCGGTCTGGTTGTGAAGCACCTGCAGAGCAAGAAGGATGTATATCCCTTTGCCCGTGAGATTTTCAAGCTGATCAACCGCGCCTACAAGGATCTCTACGGCTTCGTAGAGCTGACCGAACGTCAGATAGACTACTACGTGGACATGTACATCCCGATGCTGCGCCTCGAGTTCCTCACATTAATTGTTCGCCAGGAGGACAACAAGCTGGTGGGCATGGCTATCGGCTTACCCAGCATCGCCAAGGCGCTACAGAAAGCAAAAGGACGATTTATGCCTACAGGGTGGTATCATATCTACAGGGCGCTGAAAGGTAAAGAGAATAATATACTGGATCTATTGTTGGTGGCTGTTGATCCCGAATACCAGGGGAAGGGAGTGAATGCTTTGATATTTAGTGAGTTCATCACCTCTTCCAGCCGCCTCGGCTTTGATTTTGCCGAAAGCAATCCGGAGCTGGATCTGAACCACCGCGTGAAATCGATGTGGAACGATCTGGAGAAGAGACAAACCAAAAGGCGGAGAGCCTTTATCAAAAATCTATAAGAGGAGATATAACAGAAAGTGAACGAAACAGAAAGAGAACTACAGATATTGCAGGAGAATTATCAGGAAGAAAATATCGTTACCCTGGAGTGGCAGGAGCATATCCGCCGCCGTCCGGGGATGTACATCGGCAAGCTGGGCGACGGCACCTCCTACGACGACGGCATCTACGTCCTGCTCAAAGAGGTGCTCGACAACTCCATCGATGAGTATATGATGGGCTTCGGAAAGACTATTGAGATCACCCTCAGCGATAAGCAGGTGACCGTGCGTGACTATGGTCGCGGTGTGCCACTGGGTAAAGTATTGGATGTATGTTCAAAGATGAACACCGGTGCCAAGTACGACTCCAAGGCATTTAAGAAATCGGTGGGCCTGAACGGAGTGGGAATAAAGGCGGTAAACGCACTTTCGTCTGATTTCTTCATGGTGAGCTTCCGCGAGGGGCAGGCCAAAGAGGTCTTTTTCAACCAGGGGATACAGGTGAATGAGAGTGGGGTGATTCCCACGGATCAGCCAAATGGCACCCGGGTGGACTTCACACCCGACCCGGAGATTTTCGGCGAGTATCACTACCGCGAAGAGCATATCGAGCCATTGCTGAAGAACTATGTTTTCCTCAACACCGGGCTTACCCTCATTTTCAACGGGAAGAAGTTCTTATCAAAGAACGGATTGGAGGATCTGCTCAACGAGAACCTCACCTCTGAGGAACTCTATCCCATCATCCATCTTCATGGTGAGGATATAGAGGTGGCCATCACCCACACCACACAATACGGCGAGGAGTATTACTCCTTTGTCAACGGTCAGCATACCTCCCAGGGGGGGACACACCTCAGCGCTTTCCGTGAAGCGGTAGCACGCGTCATCAAGGAGTTCTACAACCGTAGCTTTGAGTATTCTGACATCCGCAACGGTATCGTGGCAGCCATCAGCATCAAGGTGGAGGAGCCGGTCTTCGAGTCGCAGACCAAGACCAAGCTGGGATCGAAAGAGATGAGCCCGGGTGGGGTGTCGGTGAGCAAGCACATCAACGACTTCCTGAAAAAGGAGCTCGACAACCACCTCCACAAGCATGCCGATGTAGTGGATATCCTGCAGAAGAAGATCCTCGACTCGGAGAAGGAGCGCAAGGCCATTGCAGGTGTTACCAAGCTGGCACGCGAACGGGCCAAGAAGGCCAACCTGCACAACAAGAAGCTGCGCGACTGTCGCATCCACTACAACGATACACGGGGCGACCAGCAGGAGAAGAGCAGCATCTTCATCACCGAGGGTGACTCAGCCAGCGGTTCCATCACCAAGAGCCGTGACCCCAACTACCAGGCTGTCTTCAGCCTTCGAGGCAAGCCGCTCAACAGTTTCGGGCTCACCAAGAAGATCGTCTACGAGAACGAGGAGTTCAACCTGCTGCAGGCTGCCCTCAACATTGAGGAGAGCATGGATGATCTGCGCTATAACAAGGTGATCATCGCTACGGATGCCGACACCGATGGGATGCACATCCGCCTGCTGCTGCTTACCTTCTTCCTGCAGTTCTTCCCCGACTTGATCAAGAAGGGACATGTCTATATCCTGCAGACACCGCTCTTCAGGGTGCGCAACAAGAAGAAAACGCTCTACTGCTACAGCGAGGAGGAGCGTCTCGAAGCCGTGAGGGAGCTGGGACCCTCGCCCGAGATCACCCGCTTCAAGGGGCTGGGTGAGATCTCTCCCGATGAGTTCCGCCACTTCATTGGCGAGGATATCCGCCTCGACCGGGTTACCATGCGCAAGGAGGACCTGCTCAAAGAGCTGCTGGAGTTCTACATGGGGAAGAACACCCCCGAGCGGCAGAATTTTATCATCGATAACCTTGTGATTGAAGAAGAGGTGGTTGCCTAGCAAGCAGTAAGCAATAAGCTGTAAAGACTCATTTTTTTCAATCCGAACCCAATGGAAACAAACAATAAACGAACGGCCCTCTTTCCTGGAACATTTGATCCATTCACCATCGGTCACGAGTCGCTGGTGCGACGAGGGCTGCAGCTGATGGATGAGATTGTGATCGCCATCGGCATCAACGAATCAAAGAAATCATACTTCACCCTGGAGGAACGGCTGGAGATGATCCGTGATCTCTACCGTGAGGAACCCCGTGTCAGGGTTGAGAGTTACGAATCGCTCACCATCGACTTTGCCCGGGAGACCGGTGCACACTTCATCCTGCGTGGCATCCGATCGGTGTTCGACTTCGAGTATGAGAAGACCATAGCCGATATGAACCGAACCATTTCGGGAATCGAAACGTTTCTATTATTCACCGAGCCTGCGTTCACCCATGTCAGTTCAACCCAGGTGAGAGAGCTGTTGCGATATGGTCACGACGTGCGTCTCTTCATCCCGAAAGGGATGAAGCTAAAACCCAAACCCTAAAAGAAAAATGATGAAATACCTCCTGATAACTGTGCTAAGCGTCTTCCTCCTGTCGGGAAACGCTTTTTCTCAATTCAGACCTTCCCCCGAAGGGGTGAAGCTGGAACGAACCCTCCAGATGATCAATGGGCTCTATGTGGATGATGTAGACAACAAACAACTTGCCGAGGCAGCCATACGTGGGATGCTCAGAGAGCTGGACCCGCACTCTACCTACCTCACCGAAGAGGAAGTGAAGGCGATGAATGAGCCGCTGCAGGGCAACTTCGAGGGAATCGGCATATCGTTCAACATGGTTACCGACACACTCTACGTAATGGAGGTGATTGGCGGTGGTCCATCACAGAAGGTGGGCATCATGCCGGGCGATAAGTTCATATACGTGAACGACACCCTGATTGCGGGGGTGAAGATGAACAACCAGGATGTGATCAGCCGCCTGCGGGGACCCAAGGGTACCGTGGCGGTGGTGAAGGTACAGCGGCGCGGAGTGCCGGAACTGATCACCTTCCGCATCGTACGTGACAAGATACCGATCACCAGCATCGATGCGGCTTACATGGTGAGCGATGAGATCGGTTACATCCGTCTCAGCCGCTTTGGCATCACCTCCGGAAAGGAGTTCAGGCAAGCCGAACAGACTCTCAGGCAACAGGGGATGAAACACCTGATCTTCGACCTTACCGACAACGGTGGCGGAATCTTGCAGACCGCCAACGAGATTGGCAGCGAGTTCCTGGGTAATGAGAAGCTGATCGTTTACACCGAAGGGAAGAACCAACCCCGCTTCACTATGAACGCCACCGGCAAAGGTCGGCTCAACGGCGGCAATGTGGTGGTGCTGGTAAACAGTAGCTCCGCCTCAGCCAGCGAGATCCTGGCAGGGGCTCTGCAGGACTGGGACCGTGCTGTGATCGTAGGGCGGAGGACATTCGGAAAGGGGTTGGTACAGAGGCAACTGCCGCTACCAGACGGCACCATGATACGACTCACCGTGGCTCGTTATTACACCCCTACCGGGAGAAGCATCCAGAAGCCCTACGTACCGGGAGATCTGGACGGCTATCAGCAGGACTTCATGAACAGATATGAGCACGGGGAGCTGTTCGATGCTGACAGCATCCGTTTTCCCGACTCACTCAAATATACCACCCTGGTGAACAAGCGTACAGTCTTTGGCGGCGGGGGCATCATGCCCGATTATTTCGTGCCAATGGATACCACCAGCGGTACGATGCTGCATGCCCACCTCAATGCCAATGGGGTAATCAACAAGGTCGCTATCTCGGAGGTGGATAATAAACGGGTAGAGCTGTTGCACAGCTATCCCGATGCGGTCTCCTTCGCACAGGGTTATCAGGTGCCAGCTAAACTGGCCGGCAGGCTGCAGGAGCAAGCCCTGATCGATGGTGTTGTGTGGGATGAGGAGCAGTATGAGCAGTCACGATCATTGATCCTGCTGCAGCTCAAGGCTTTGATTGCCCGCGACCTGTACGACTCCTCCGCCTTCTTCCGGATTATCAACGAGGAGAATGATATCTTCCGCGAGGGTCTTAGGATCATATCCGACGAACAGCGATATGAAGGCCTTCTGAAAGGATTTGGCAGCAATTTTGCCCAGCAATAAAATTGGTATGATATGAATTACGATTACAGTAAGCTGCGCGTTGAAGGCGGCAGGAAGGTAAACCTGAAGAATTATGCCACCCGCGAGGATGGGGGGTTCACCAAGAAATCGGCGAAGAAGGAGATAAAGGCCAATATCAAGGAGCTCAAGGAGCTGCAGGAGATGTTTTATGCCGACGATCGCTACTCGCTGCTGATCATCCTGCAGGCGCGTGATGCGGCAGGTAAGGATGGGGTAATCCGTCACGTGATGTCGGGTATCAATCCACAGGGATGCCGTGTGCACAGCTTCAAGACTCCTACCAAAAATGAGCTTGAGCACGACTACTTCTGGCGTCACTACCGGGCATTGCCACAACGAGGCATGATTGAGATCTTCAACCGTTCGCATTATGAGAACGTGCTGGCTACCAAGGTGAATCCCCGGTGGATCCTCAACGAGCGTATCCCTGGATACGAGTCGGTGGAGAAGATAGACCAACAGTTCTGGGACGACCGCTATGAGGCGATCAATGCGATTGAAAAGCACCTGCACCACAATGGCATGCGTATCCTCAAGTTCTTCCTGAATGTCTCTAAGGAGGAGCAGAAGGAGCGATTCCTCTCCCGCATCGACGAATCGCACAAGAACTGGAAGTTCAGCTCGGCCGATCTGCAGGCACGAGAACAGTGGGGTGCCTTCGAGGATGCCTTCGAGGAGATGCTGGAGAAGACCTCCAGGCCCTATGCTCCCTGGTATGTGATCCCGGCCGACAAGAAATTCTTCGCCCGCATGGCGGTGGGCGATATCATCCTGGAGCTGTTCCGCTCACTCGACCTGCATTTCCCCCCTGCCGAGTCGCCCGAGATGCTTATACAAGCAAGAGAGAAACTGATGAAGGAATAACAGCTGACGGGCATTATGAACAAGCTCATACTCCTCCTAACCTTACTTCTCCCCATATCCGCCTTGTATGCACAACAGTTGATCGATACGGGAGGCAGAGGTTACAGCAAGACTTCCGTGAATACGGCCATCTTCCGCACCAACTCTATCGTAACCCATCAAAAGAGTCAATATATCGCCTTTTATGATGAGAAAGGTTATATGGTACTGGGTAAACGAACCCTCGGCGATAACAACTGGACGCTTTGCGTTACGCAGCATAAGGGGAATGTAGAGGATGCACACAATGTGATCAGCATCATGGTGGATGGAGAGGGATATCTCCATGTGGCATTCGATCACCACGACAACCGGCTCAACTACTGCCGCAGTGTCCGACCCGGATCGCTCATACTGGGAGAACCGGAACCGATGACCGGTCAAGATGAAGAACGAGTCACCTATCCCGGCTTTTACCGTTTACCTGATGGGGATCTGCTCTTTGTCTACCGCTCCGGAGCAAGCGGCAGAGGCAACCTGGTGCTGAACCGCTACGAGACCGGGAATAGAAGATGGCACCGGCTGCACGATGTACTCATCGACGGCGAAGAGGAGAGAAGCGCTTACTGGCAAATGTTTGTTGATAAAAGAGGGAGCATCCATCTCTCATGGGTCTGGCGCGAGACATGGGATGTCTCTACCAACCATGATCTCTGTTACGCCCGCTCCGACGACGGGGGTATCAACTGGGTGAGGTCGCACGGTAAGCCCTACAGATTGCCCATCACCGCCGACAATGCCGAATACGCCTGGCAGATACCACAGGGTAGTGAGCTGATCAATCAGACCAGCATGAGTGCCGACAGGAAGGGAAACCCCTTTGTAGCAGGCTACTGGAGAGACCAAGGGAGCGATATCCCACAATTTCGTCTGGTATGGTTCGATGGGATGAGCTGGCAACAGCAACAGGTGGCGAAGCGTGTCACTCCTTTCTCGCTCTCCGGCGGCGGCACCAAGATGATTCCCATCTCCCGTCCGCAGCTGGCGATCGGTGAGAAGCGTGGCCGTAACATCATCTACTATCTTTTTCGCGATGTAGAACGGGGGAGCAGGGTGTCACTGGCGAAAAAAGTGTCAGGAACAAAGAGCGGTTGGGAGGTGATTGACTTGACTGACTTTTCTGTTGATGCTTGGGAGCCATCATTCGATACAGAACTTTGGAAAGAGAAACAGAAGTTGCACATCAATGTGCAGCGCAGTAGCCAGGGTGACGGTGAAAAAAGCACCGACCTGGAGCCACAGCCTGTCTATCTGCTGGAGGTTGAGTGAAGGAAGTCCAACAGCCTATTTTCTTTTCTCACGAAGGTAACAATCCAGTCGTGTGATCAACCATAAAAGACTGAATATCAGACTCACCAGTGCCACTGTTCCCCAAAATTGCGGCGACTGAAGAAATGCCTCCCCAAGCAACAGGTAGGCCCCACCAACGATGGCAGCCAACAGGATATACATTGC
>CAZBFS010000033.1:0-12117 GCA_964491215.1 uncultured Proteiniphilum sp. | reverse complement strand
TCTCCGCGGGGATCTCTTTCCCGATCAGCGAGTCAATTTTTTTGTATGCCAGGGTTACGGATGCTTTCTCGATCGGATTGGGGTAGATATCCCGTATCTCGCCTTCGATCGTGCCGCCTGCCAGCTCTTTCACCAGGAGAGCGGCCCGCTTCAACACATACAGCGTGTTGTTGGGGTCTGCACCCCGCTCGAAGCGGAACGAGGAGTCGGTGTTGAGGCCGTGCCGGCGGGCGGTCTTGCGTACCCTTGTGGGGTTGAAGTAGGCCGACTCGAGGAAGATGTCACGTGTCTCCGCGGTGACACCGGAGTGGAGTCCGCCGAAGACACCGGCGATGCACATACCCTCCTCGCTGTTGCAGATCATCAGGTCGCGATTGCTCAGCTCCCGCTCCTGTTCGTCGAGTGTGACGAATTTTGTATTGTCGGGCAGGGTGCGCACCACCACCTCGTTACCGGTGATCTGGGCTGCATCGAAGGCATGCAGGGGATGTCCCGTCTCGTGAAGCACATAGTTGGTTATGTCCACGATGTTGTTGATGGGACGCAGGCCGATCACCTGCAACCGGTTCTTCAGCCAGTCGGGGCTCTCCTGAACGGTGACACCACGGATGGTGAGACCGGAGTAGCGTGGACAGGCCTCCAGATCCTCCACGATCACCTCGATGCCACCCTCCTTCTTGTCGACGGTAAATGCATCGACCGACGGCTTCTGCAGTTTGCAGGGGATGCCCGCCTCTGTCAGGCAGGCTGCCAGGTCGCGCGCCACCCCATAATGAGAGGCTGCATCCACCCTGTTGGGGGTGATATCCACCTCCAGCACCCAGTCGCTCTTCACATTGTAGTACTCTTTGGCAGGGGTACCCACCACCGCATCGGCCGGGAGGACGATGATGCCGTCGTGCGACGTGCCGATGCCGATCTCATCCTCGGCACAGATCATCCCGAACGACTCCTCGCCTCGTATCTTGGAGCGTTTTATTTTAAAGGAATCCTCACCGGCATAAAGAGTGGTACCCACGGTAGCCACCACCACCTTCTGTCCGGCAGCCACGTTGGGTGCCCCACAGACGATTTTCAGCGGTTCGTCGCCATTGCCGATGTCGACGGTGGTCAGATGAAGGTGATCGGAGTTGGGATGATCCACGCAGGTAAGCACTTTTCCGATGACCAAACCTTCGAGTCCCCCTTTGATGGTTTGTATCTCCTCCACGCTGCCGGTCTCCAGGCCGATGGAGGTGAGCCTGTCGCCCGTCTCCTGTGGCGTCATCTCAAATTGCAGATATTCCTTGAGCCAGTTGTACGAAATATTCATGTTCGAATGATTGAGTCAGATTGAATCTGATTACAAACGCACCGGATATCCGGTGCAATTCATGTGATACTGTTTGAAATTGAGTCCAAAATTACAAAAAAATGATGAGATAACATAAAGGGAGGGGTGCAAATCAAAAAACCGCACGAACAAGCTGTCCGTACGGTCTTATATTCAAGAAGGAGAGCAATCGTCTCTTCCCGTTGGCTGTTAGTGTCCGCGAATCGCCTTGATGCCGGGAAGCACTTTCCCTTCAATCATCTCCAGCAGGGCACCCCCACCGGTAGAGACGTAGGATACCTGGTCGGCATGGCCGAACTTGTTCACGCAGGCTACCGAGTCACCGCCACCTACCAGGGAGAAAGCACCTTTTCGGGTGGCATCCACGATGGCGTCGGAGACAGCACGTGATCCCTTGTCGAAGTTGTCGAATTCAAACACACCCACCGGTCCGTTCCAGAGGATGGTCTTCGAGTTCCTGATCACCTCGGTAAACAGTTTTTCAGCATCCGGACCGATGTCGAGACCTTCCCATCCATCGGGGATCTCCTTCACGGAAGCGAAGTCGGTTTTGGCATCGTTGCTGAAGCTGTCGGCGATCTTGGCATCGCTGGCCAGCACCAGCTTCACACCCTTGGCTTTCGCCATCTCTACCAGTTCCCGTGCCAGATCCAGCTTGTCGTTCTCCACAATGGAGTCGCCGATGTTGCCGCCAAATGCCTTGGCAAAGGTATAGGTCATGCCACCCGCCAGAATCAAGTTGTCTACCTTGTCGAGCAGGTTGCGGATGATCTCGATCTTTGACGATACTTTAGAGCCTCCCATGATGGCGGTGAAGGGGCGTTCGGTATCCTTCATCACCTTCTCAACAGCGGTGATCTCATTTTGTAGGAGGAATCCGAACAGCTTGTGATCAGCATCGAAATGATCGGCAATCAGGGCCGTGGAGGCGTGAGCGCGGTGTGCAGTGCCAAAAGCATCGTTGACATATACGTCGGCATAGGATGCCAGCTTCTTGGTGAATTCCTTCTGTGACTCCTTTACTGCCTTCTTTGCAGCAGCTGTCTCCTCCTCGGAAGCATCTTCGGCCAGTCCGCGGGGTTTACCCTCCTCCTCGGCATAAAAGCGGAGGTTCTCCAGAAGGAGTGCTTCCCCCGGACGCAGCGCAGCCGCCTTGGCTTCTGTCTCAGGTCCGATGCAGTCATCAGCGAACTGCACATCTACACCCAACAGCTCTGATACATGGGACAGGATGTGACGAAGGGAGAACTTATCGGTTGCTCCTTTCGGACGGCCCAGATGTGATCCGATGATCACGCTGCCACCCTCCTTGAGTATCTTCTTAAGCGTGGGAACGGCTGCGCGGATACGTGTGTCGTCCGTGATGTGGAAGTTCTCGTCGAGTGGTACGTTGAAATCCACACGAACGAATGCCTTTTTACCGGCAAAATTGAATGAGTCCATTGTTTGCATAGTTCTCTGTTTATTTTGTTGATGTGAGAAATCACTGTCTGAATGATAAGCCTGGTTGCAAAGATAGCAATATTTTATAGAAAAATTTCTTCAATTGTGCCAAATTGTTCAACCCTCCTTCACCACCACCTCGTAGCTCAGAGGTATCGCCTTGCGGTACATCGCCATCACTCCGCAGTAGTTCTCGAAGGAGATGTTGCAAGCTCTTTCCAGCTTGGCTGTCGGTAGGTTCTCCCCTTCAAACTCATACACCACCTTCAGGGAGCTATACTGCTTGGGGTGCTCTTCTGTCAACTCCGCATCGATGCGGATGACGAAGCTTTTCAGGTTGATCCGCATCTTACGGGCGATCTCCACGATATCGAGTCCCGAGCACCCGGCGGCCGAGATCAGCAGCAGTTTCTTCGGCCGGGGACCGGCATCGTCACCTCCCTGTTCCTTTCCCAGGTCGATGGTGATGGTGTGCCCGTCGAGCTCGGTATCGAAAATATTGTGCTCTCTCCAAATTGTCTGAATGGAATGTGTAGCCATAAAATCTGTTTTATATGTTTAATTATTTCTACCCCGTTAAACAATTTGTCAACACTTTGGTTCGATCACAATGAAACGGATGGTCAGATACTTCACTGAAACATGACCGGAACGATGAGAAAATATGTCAAAAGGCAATCATATTCATTACAAATTGCTACATTTGCATCAAATTACCCTGTTATGATCGACTCGAATGCAAACGTATTGCTGATATATACCGGAGGCACCATCGGAATGATAGAGAATCCCGAAACCGGTGCACTGGAACCATTCAATTTCAGTCACCTGCGTTCCAACATGCCGGAGATCAAACGGCTCAACTTCAACGTGGAGACCTATCTGTTTGATCCCCCCATCGATTCGTCGGATGTCTCCATCACCATCTGGAGACAGATGGTAAATGTGATTGAAGCGAATTATGCACAGTATGATGGTTTTGTGATTCTCCATGGTACCGATACCATGGCCTATACAGCATCGGCATTAAGCTTCATGCTGGAGAACCTGACCAAGCCGGTGATTCTCACCGGTTCACAACTACCCATCGGTAAGATGCGCACCGACGGGAAGGAGAACCTGATCACGGCACTGGAGATAGCAGCCGATAAAGATGAGAGAGGATGTCCCGTGGTACCGGAGCTCTCTGTCTACATGCAGAAGTTGCTGATGCGGGGCAATCGGACCACCAAGGTGAACGCCGACCATTTCAGTGCCTTCAACAGCCCCAACTACCCCTACCTCGCCGAGGCAGGACTGGATATCCACTACAACAAATCTTTCATTCTACAACCCAATGAGAGCAATCGGGTAGGTTTCAATTATGAACTGGACAGGTTTATGGTAGTGCTGAAGCTATTCCCCGGTATCAGCCGGGAGGTGGTGCGGGCACATCTCACTGTGCCCGGGCTGAGAGGAGTGGTGTTGGAGACCTACGGCACTGGGAACTCTCCCATCAACCCCTGGTTTATGGAGTTGATTCGTGATGCCGTGAAGTGCGGGATCGTGGTGGTCAATGTGACCCAGTGTCTCTATGGATCTGTGGAGATGCATCGTTACGAGAACGGACAACAGTTGGAAAAGATAGGGGTGATAAGTGGTTTTGATATCACTACCGAGGCGGCGCTGGCCAAGCTGATGATCCTTTTTGGTAAAGGTTATCGTACAGAAGAGGTTAAGCAGTTGATGCAATGTTCGCTGCGCGGAGAGCTGACGGTAAAGGGATAATTCTTTTTCATTTTTCTGTTCCTTTTTCTATCTTTGTTCAGCTCGAAACAAAATATGAAGCTTCCTGCCCGCTGCTGAGCAATTGGCTGTTGCCACTCATCATGATGGCCGGCAGTAATCAAATAGGTTATATATGCAAAATCTTGACTACGGAATCATTGGCAACTGCCGTACAGCGGCACTGGTATCCAAAACGGGAAGCATCGATTGGTTTTGTCTGCCTGACTTCGACTCACCCTCTATCTTCGCGGGGTTGCTCGACAGGGAAAAGGGTGGTAGCTTTCACTTCGAAGTGACGGATGATTACATCATCACACAACAATATCATGGACATACCAATATACTGCTGACCCGTTTTGAGTCGCCTGATCACGGCTTTATCGTCTTTGACTATATGCCGCGTTACATGACCGAGGCCAATCGTTACTACATGCCACCGGAGATTCACCGTTACATCCGTGTGATCAAGGGACAACCGACGGTGCGGGTAGTCTATGATCCGCAGATCAACTATGCGCGTGAGAAGGTGCGGCACGAGATAGGAGATCAATACATTAAGACGCACTCGGAGGAGGACTCCGAAGACAAGGTCTATCTCTATTCCAGCATGGATTTTGAGAAGGTGCTCAACAGTGAGGAGATTGTGTTGGAGGATCATCACTTTTTTTTGCTCTCCTACAACCAGAAGCTGGTTAGTGTAGATATCAACCGTATCCTGCTCGACTACGAGCGGACAAAAGTCTACTGGCTCAACTATGTGAACCGCTCACGCGACTACCTGCAGTACAACGACATGATCAAGCGAAGCTTGCTGGTTCTCAAGCTGCTCTCCTATCAGAGCTCGGGGGCTATGTTAGCCGCTGCCACCACCAGCCTGCCGGAGAGTATCGGAGAGACCCGCAACTGGGACTACCGATTCTGCTGGTTGCGGGATGCCTCCATGTCGATCGATACGTTGCTCTTCATGAAACAGCGTACCGCCGCCGAGCGATTCATCGGGTTTGTGAAGAAGATCCTCAAGTCGTCGCGCGATGAACCGATACAGATCATGTACGGCATCCGCGGCGAGCAGACGCTTACAGAAGAGACGCTCGATCACCTGAGTGGTTACGAGAACTCTCGCCCTGTACGGATAGGCAATGCGGCTTATCATCAGGTTCAGAACGACTCCATCGGCTACCTGATGGATGTGATTTACAAGTATTATCTCTACTTCCCCGGCACGCTCGACGAGGTGGAGGAGATCTGGGAGATCATCAAGAACATGGTGCGCTCGGTGATGGCTGCCTGGCGCAAGCCGGACCGCAGCATCTGGGAGTTTCGTACCCGTGAGATGCATTTCGTTTTCTCAAAGGTAATGAGCTGGGTAGCATTCGACCGGGCGTCGCTGATTGCCGAGCTGCTCCACAAAGACAGCTATGCTAAAAAGTGGCGTGATGAGGCTGATACCATCCGTTCAGAGGTGCACGAGAAGGGATGGAGCGAGGAGCTGCAGTGCTTCACCCAGGCTTACGGGAACAGGGATTACGACTCATCGCTCTTGCTGATGCAGTTTTACGATTTCATCCCCCCCGATGATGAGCGATATGTGAAGACAGTGAAAGCAATCAGGGAGAATCTTTACCATGAGGGGCTGATGTACCGCTACAAGGCCGAAGATGACTTTGGTGTACCCACCTCCTCCTTTACCATCTGCACCTTCTGGCTGATCGAGGCGCTCTTCATGATCGGTGAGCGTGAGGAGGCGAAGGAAATCTTTGAGAATATGATCTCCTACTCTAATCATGTGGGGTTGTACAGTGAGGATCTCGACTTTCGCACCAAGCGACAACTGGGCAATTTTCCACAGGCCTATTCACATCTGGCATTGATTAACACTGCGGTGCTCTTTTCAGAGGAGAAGCAACTATCCAAGTTTATCCGTCCCTGAGAGAGAGGAGAGATGTCACACATCTCACTTCTCCTGCTGCTCTTTTAAATCTGCCGATGAGGGTGTGAAGGCGGTGATCTTCGCAAAGGAGCCGGGGTAGTTTGCGTTGATGAAATCAATCAACCTCTCCCGCACGGTCACCCTCAGGTCCCAGTTTCGTGAGGAGTCAGCGCTGCTCACCAGCACCCGTATCTCCTTATACCACTCCCTGCTGTTGGTTACCTGTATGTTCTGTACCCTTCCGTCCCAGTTGGGGTCATCTTTCACAATACGGGCCAACTCATCGCGCAATGGCTCCAATGGCAGATCGTAGGAGACATAGAGGAGGGCGGTACCCAGGATCTGGGAGGTGTTGCGGGTCCAGTTCTGTATCGGGTTATTGAGGAAGTAATCGATGGGTACAATCAGCCGCCGTTCATCCCAGATCCTCACCACCGCATAGGTGATGTGAATCTCCTCGATTCGTCCCCACTCCCCCTCTATCACCACCACATCATCAAGCCGGATGGGTTGCGTGAAGGCGATCTGTATTCCGGAAAAGATCTGTCCGAAGCTACGCTGCGCCGCGAAGCCAATGATGATACCGGCCACACCGGCTGAGGCCAGGAGGCTCACTCCCAGCTGACGCACCTGCTCGATCGACATCAATGCGATGGCCACAAAGATAAAGATGATGGAGATTACTGTGATGCGCTCGATCATGCTCATCTGCGTGAGTCGCTTGCGTGCTTCCAGGTTGTCGGGATTCTCAATGTCAAACTTCTTCTGCCAATAGTGGAAAAGTCCCCTTGCCACCTGTACCAGGATCCAGCCGATGGTGAGGATCAGCATAATCTGGCTGATCTTGTTCAGCACTTTGTAGAACTGCTCCTCTTCGGAGAGCAGTCCGCTGAACAGGTTGAGTAGGAGTGCGAAGATGAACCAGATACCAGGCAAGGTGAAGAGCCGCACGATGAAGTCGTCCACCAGGCTTTTACTCTTGCGGGTTCTTATGCGCCACCGCCTGATGATCTGCCGGTAGATAAGTGTAAGCACAGTGAACAGTGCCAGGAACAACAAGGCAATGAGGGGGTATCGGAGAGCGTTTTCCGTTGAAAGTAATTGATCGATAAATGTCATCTTTCTTGTTTTGCTTTTTTTATTGTATCAGCCTCCTGAGGAACGGGATCACGGACGACTGCAGAGGAATACGGTATTTCGCTGCAGGTGAGAAGCTGCCCACCTTAATGCTGATGCCGTCGGGGGGCAGTACTCGGAACATATCTTCATCAGTGGTGTCGTCACCAATGGCAAGTACGAAGTCATAAGTATCCTTCTCCAACCGCCGTATCACCTCACTGCCTTTGTTGTAGTCGGGTGGTTTGATCTCTACGATCTTGTTGCCGGGCACGATCTGCAGGTTGACACGAGCACAGGGACCTATCAGCGCATTGACCAGCTGTTGTGATCTCAATTCAGCCAGCCATACATCCACATTGCGGTAGTGCCACACCAGTGCTGCATCTTTCTGCTCCAGGTGGGAGCGGGGAGTCTTTTCAATGGTGTGCTGGATGATCTCAAGTATCTCCTCATCCCACACGATCTCCTCCATGATGTTGCGGTGCCACTTCCCATCATCCTTGTAGAAGACACCATGTTCCGCGGCAAAGTCGAGTGAGAGCCCTGCAAACCACTTGTCCAGGATCTGGTGGTTGCGTCCGCTGTTGATCACCACCTTGTTGCGCTTGTCAGCGCTCATCTTGCGGATCAGCTCCAGCAACTGCTCCGAGGGGATGGCATCTTCCGGTTTCTTGACGAAGGGAGAGAGCGTGCCGTCATAGTCGAGAAGGATCAGACGTGAAGAGGCTTCATCGTAGGCGTTCTTGATCTGGGTAAGCTGTCGCTTGCCCACAATCTTTTGCAGGATCTCCCTGTTCTGTTCCTTGATGCTCTGTAGCTCCTTCACGAAGTCGTTTGCCCAACGTTTCACGGTATGGGTGGAGATCCGCTTCTGCATCCTGGTCATCCGTTCCCTTTTTTCCTCTTCCGGCATGGTGAGTGCTTGCAGGATCGCCTGTTCAATCTCATCCTTGTCGTTGGGATTGATGATCAGGGCATCTTGCAGCTCGATGGCTGCACCGGCCATCTCGCTGAGGATCAGTACGCCGGTATGATCTCCCTTGGCCGCCAGGTACTCCTTGGCCACCAGGTTCATCCCGTCGCGTAACGGAGTGACCAATGCGATATCAGCGATATCGTACATGGCAATCAGCTCCTCGAAGGAGAAGCCACGGTAGAAGTAGAAGATCGGGTTCCATCCCAGTTTCGAATGCTTACCGTTGATCTCGCCGATGGCTTGATCAATTTTCGCCTTTAGCTCTGCATACATCTCCACGCTATCACGCGAGGGGACGACGATCATGGCCAACGAAACCTTCTCGTGGTAGTCAGGGTTGTTCTCCAGGAACTGGGCAAAGCCATCGAGACGGTGCAGAATGCCCTTGCTGTAGTCGAGTCGATCCACCGACAAGATTACCTTCCTGTCGGAGAGGTTCTCCTTCAACATGGCTGATTTCTCCCGCACCTCCGGTAGCGCAGGTGCCTGGTGGTACTGCTCGTAGTTGATTCCCATGGGGAAGGCATCCACGTGGACTATTCGCTCCTTGAGAGTGATCTCATCGAGGTTGCAGTTGAGGTCGAGCACACGGTAGATGGCACTGATGAAGTGACGCATGTAGTCGTGCGTGTGGAAGCCTATCAGGTCCGCTCCCAGCAGACCCTCCAGTACCTCCTCCCTCTCGGGGAGCACCCTGAAGAGCTCATAGGAGGGGAACGGGATGTGGTGAAAATAGCCAATGCTGGCAGCTGGTTTCCGATCGCGGATCATCTTGGGCAGCAGCATCAGCTGGTAGTCCTGCACCCAAACGATATCATTGGTTTCGATGAAGGGGAGCGACTCGCGACTGAAAAGGGCATTGACCTCACGGTATGCTGTCCAGTACTCCGCCTTGTACTCGATATAGGAGAAGAAGTAGTGACAGAGGGGCCAGATGGTGCTGTTGCTATATCCCTCGTAGTAGTTGCTGATCTGCTCATCGCTGAGGAAGACGGGGTGGAAGTTGAGCTCATGTAGTTTCTCGGTGATCTGTCGTTTCTCCGTCTCATCGTCGGTATGAATACCTGGCCATCCTACCCAGAATTTTTCCGCTTCTGTCTCTAGTGAACCTAATCCGGTGGCGAGACCACCTTCGCTTCGTTCGATGTTGAATCCCTCATCGGTACGTTCAATCTTTACCGGTAACCTGTTTGCAATGATGATAATCTTCATATGGTTTACTTGTATGTTGTTACTCTTGTTTTGGTTGCATATTTAACAGATACCCCCCTGAATGGAATTTTCAAATGATTACGTACATCTCTGGAATGTTAAATCCCTTTTCAGAATAGAAGGTGAAATAACCCTCACTTATGAGGGGGTCTTAAATGCAATGATACATTACTATAACATTCACTTGCCTGTAAAGATTATAAATTAATATATTTTATATTTTCATATGTGGAACGGGGTGGTCGGGGTGAACAAAAAGAGCCTATCTTTTGTTGTTTACGCTTTTTTATCGTAATTTCGTAGTCCGAAGCCTATTAAATTTGAACTTTATTAACTAAGATTATATATTTTTAATAAACATATCATTATGGCAAAACAGAAAAACAATTTGACCTGCGACGGGAATCAGGCCGCTGCTCATATCGCCTATATGTTCAGCGAAGTGGCTGCGATCTACCCGATCACACCCTCCTCCACCATGGCGGAGTATGTGGATGAGTGGGCAGCTGCCGGGAGGAAAAACATCTTCGGGCAGCCTGTTCTGGTGCAGGAGATGCAATCGGAAGCGGGGGCTGCCGGGGCCATGCACGGGTCGTTGCAGGCAGGTGCACTCACCTCCACTTTTACAGCCTCACAGGGATTGCTGCTGATGCTACCCAACATGTACAAGATGGCGGGAGAACTGCTGCCCGGCGTTTTCCACGTCTCCGCAAGAGCGTTGGCTTCACATGCCCTTTCCATTTTTGGTGATCAACAGGATGTGATGGCCGCGCGTCCTACCGGCTTCGCCCTCTTCGCTACAGGTTCGGTGCAGGAGGTGATGGACATGGCGGCGGTAGCCCATCTGGCAGCAATTGAGAGTCGTATTCCCTTCCTTCACTTCTTCGACGGATTCCGCACTTCACACGAGATACAGAAGATAGAAGCGTTGACGAACGACGACCTGGCACCGCTGATCAACCGGGAGGCGCTGAAAGGATTCCGCGACAGGGCGCTGTCGCCCGATGCACCTGTTGCACGGGGAACCGCCCAAAACGATGATATTTACTTTCAGGCACGCGAATCGTCCAACCCGTTCTATGACAACGTACCGGACGTGGTGGAGAAATATCTGGAGAAACTGGCAGCCGTGACGGGCCGCAAGTATGGATTGTTCGACTACTACGGCGATCCGGAAGCGGAACGGGTAGTGATTGCCATGGGATCGGTCACTGAAACCATCCGTGAGGTGGTGGATCACCTCACTGCCAAAGGCGAGAAGGTGGGTGTGGTTGCCGTACATCTCTACCGGCCTTTCAAGGCGTCGGCATTTCTCTCGGCAGTACCTGCCACAGCGAAACGGATAGCCGTGCTCGACCGTACCAAGGAGCCGGGAGCCACCGGTCAGCCGCTATACCTGGATGTGAAAGATTGCTATTACGGCAAGGAGAATGCACCCGAGGTGGTAGGCGGTATCTACGGACTCTCATCGAAAGATACCACTCCCTCACAGATCCTCACGGTCTTCGAGAACCTATCCATGAATCTGCCGAAGAATGATTTCACCATCGGCATCGTGGATGATGTAACCTTCAAATCGCTACCCCTGAAAGAGGAGGTTGCGATGGACGAGAGCACCTACGAGGCCAAGTTTTACGGCCTTGGGTCAGACGGTACGGTGGGTGCCAACAAGAACTCGATCAAGATCATCGGTGACAACACCGACAAGTATGTGCAGGCATACTTCGCTTACGACTCCAAGAAGTCGGGCGGTTTCACCTGTTCGCATCTTCGCTTTGGCGACAACCCCATTCGTTCCACCTATCTGGTAAACACACCCAATTTTGTGGCGTGTCATGTGCCGGCCTACCTGCATCTCTATGATGTGACCAAAGGGCTGAAGAAGAACGGTACCTTCCTGTTGAACTCAGTATGGCCAAAAGAGGATGTAGCCAAGCACCTGCCCGATCATGTAAAGAAGTTTTTCGCTGAGAATAACATCCGTTTCTATATCATCAACGCAACCTCTATTGCCGATGAGATTGGTCTGGGTAACCGCACCAACACCATCCTGCAGTCGGCCTTCTTCCGTATCTCCAATGTGATACCCTACGATCAGGCGGTGGAACAGATGAAGAAATTCATCGTGAAGTCGTATGGGAAGAAAGGTGAGGAAGTGGTGAAGATGAACTTTGCCGCCGTGGACCGAGGAGGTGACGTGGAAGAGGTAGAGGTCCTGCAGGAGTGGGCACAGTTAGCCGTTACAGCCGAAGAGCCAGACGATGCACCGGCTTTCATCCACAAGGTGGTGCGTCCCGTAAACGCACAGCGCGGCTATGACCTGCCAGTCTCGGCTTT
>CAZBFS010000032.1:0-12420 GCA_964491215.1 uncultured Proteiniphilum sp. | reverse complement strand
ATGGCACGGTGGATATCACCTACCCGCTCACCTCTAAAGGCAACGACCAGATTGAGTTCTCTGCCGGCTGGGGTGTCACCGGTCTGGTGGGTAAGCTGAGTCTGAAGTTGAACAACTTCTCGCTGCAGAACCTGCTCAACCCCTCCATGCACAGGGGTATCATCCCGCAGGGTGAGGGACAGACACTGGTGTTGAGTGCCCAGACTAACGGCCGTTATTATCAATCCTACCAGTTCCAGTTCATGGAGCCCTGGTTCGGCGGTAAAAGACCGAACAATCTTTCAGTTAGTGCCTATTACTCAAGGTACACCGGCCTCAACAGCGATTACTACTCACAAAACGCTTACAATCCCTACATGTCGGGCTATGGCAGTTACGGCGGGTACGGCGGGTATGGTGGTTACGGTGGTTACGGTGGTTATGGTGGTGGATACCAGGACATGGCCCAATATGCCTCCGACCCCAACCAGGTATTCAGCATGCTGGGGTTATCACTGGGGTATGGCAAGCGACTGGAATGGCCCGACGACTACTTCCAGTTCATGGGCGAGCTGGGGTTCCAGCGTTACGGCCTGAAAAACTGGTCTTGGAACCAGTTCCCTTTCCAGACCGGTGTCAGCAACAGCATCACGCTCGGCTTCACCCTCTCCCGCATATCGACCGACAACCCTATTTACACCCGTACCGGATCACAGTTCACCCTGAGTGTGAGTGCCACCCCTCCTTTCTCGCTGTGGGATGGCAAGGACTACGGTGCACTGGCATATAACAACCCGGATAAGTATCGCTGGAACGAGTATCACAAGTGGAAGCTAAAGATCCGCACCTTCACCCCGCTTACCCCCTCCACGGTCACCCGTACACCTGTGATCGCCACAAGGGTTGAATTCGGGATACTGGGTCATTACAACAAAAACAAGATGACCCCATTTGAGACCTTCGACGTGGGAGGAGACGGCATGAGCGGTTACACCTCCTCCTTCGCCACGGAGAACATAGCCCTGAGAGGCTACGAGAACAACTCAATCGCACAGCAGGCACGTGCCTACACGCGTCTGGGCCTTGAGTTACGCTACCCTTTTATTCTTGAACCCAACTCCACCATCTACGGTGTGGCATTTCTGGAAGCCGGTAATGCCTGGTATGAGGTGAAAGACCTCAACCCCTTCGACCTGAAACGGTCGGCCGGTGTAGGTGCACGTATCTTCCTTCCGATGATCGGGTTGATGGGAATAGACTGGGCCTACGGTTTCGACACCGTCTTTGGTACGGGCAGCAGGCAGCGGGGTGGAAGTCAGTTCCACTTCATCATAGGCCAGGAGTTCTGATAAAAGTGCAGGAAATATGATCTGTCAGAGCAACCCAAAGATCATTGGGGAGTAGGTTGTTCTTCACCCTTTAACAATTTTTACGCACACCCCTCTAAACGTTATACCTTAAAATAGGTCTTTACTATCAGAATCGCCTGTAATTAACATCAAAAAAAGAAAAATATGAAAAGAGTATTATTAATTTTCGGTTTATTGATGACGATTTCCATGGGAAACAGCTTTGCACAGAAATATGCACTGATCGACATGGAGTACATCCTCAAGCGCATACCCACTTATGAAAGTGCCAACAAGCAGCTGGAAGCCATGTCGGAAGAGTGGCAAAGCGAGGTGGACAAAGAGGTGGAGACGGTAAATGCCATGTACAAAAAATACCAGGCCGACCTGGTTTTTCTGGCAGGCAGTGAAAAGACCAAACGGGAAAATGAGATCGTGGCAAAGGAAAATACCATCCAGGAGTTGCGCAACCAGTTCTTCGGGCCGCAGGGAGCATTGTTCGACCAGCAGGAGCAACTGATCAAACCGATCCAGGACAATATTTATGAAGCGATCAAGGAGATATCAACAGAGCAGGGATACGCTCTCGTGGTTGACCGTGCTTCCGCCACATCGGTGATTTTTGCCTCTCCCTCCATCGATATCAGTGATCTGGTACTTGCCCGTTTAGGCTATTAAAAATAAAAGCTTATCTTTGTAGGCTTTTTGAATTCAACAATATTAATATAAATGATAAATAGAACCATGTTGAAAAAATTATTGATCTGTATGATTGCACTGGCCCCTCTGGCGGCAGTGGCACAGGATGTGAAAATTGCGTACCTAAATGCACAGGAGGTATTCTCCGCTATGCCGGAACTCACGGGGATTGAGACCCAGTTGAACACCAAACAGGAGGAGATATCCAAAAACGGCCAGGCGCTGGTGGATGAGTTCAACAAGAAAGCTGAGGAGTTCGACAAGAACAAGGCTACATCCGAAAGCGTACTGCAAGATCAGCAAAGACAACTGGCCCAGATCCAGGAACGTTATCAGGTCTATCTGCAGAACAGCCAGCAGGAGATGCAGCAAATGCAACAGCAGCTACTGGAGCCGATAAACAAAAAGATTGCAGATGCAATCAAGGCAGTAGGTGATGAAAACAACTACACCTTTGTCTTTGATGTCTCCACCATGCAGTCTCCCATTGTTTATGTAAGTCCCACGGCAGTGAACATCACACCGCAGGTAAAAAGCAAGCTGGGCATACAGTAAGAGCTGGTGCAGCATACCGCACAAAAAATGGGTCTCTTTCAACGGAGACCCATTTTTTTTTTTGTAACCGGTGGGGCTTGTCACATACTCTTGATCACCAGAAGCGGTGTGTCGGAATGAAACAGCATGCGGCGGGCGATGCCGGGGTTGAACATCCGTGCGAAGATGTTTCTCCTGGAGCTGGAAAGGGAGATCATGTCGATCTGGTGTTCTTTTACAAACTTCTCCAGTGAATCTTCCAGTCCGAGGTTTTGGTCAATCAACCGATACTCTGTCTCCAGGTGCGGATAGAGCTCAGCAAATCGTTTCTGGATACCGGAGAGTTTGATCTCGTTCCATACATCCTCCTTTTTGGCGATATGCGCCAGATAAATCTTCACCTGGTAGGGTTTCAGAAACTGCATCATGATGTCGAACGCCTTGAACTCCCGTTCATGGAAATTGGTGAGGAATACGATGTTCTTCATCTCCGCCACACCTTGCACCTGTGTACCTTCAGGAATGGCGAACACCGGTGTGCGGCATCCGTCCATCACCTCAGCGGTAACGCTGCCAATCAGATCCATCTCTTTGGCATTGCGTCCCCGGGTACCCATGACGATAGCGGTAGGCTTTATCTTCTTGGAATAGGAGATGATCTCCTCCTCGGGGAGTCCCTCCACCAGTAGTGTCTGGAACGGCACGTTGGGAAGTGTTGCCGTTGCCACCTTATTTCTGATCTTATCGACCAGATGATTCATCTCTTTCTCGGTTTTACTCTTCACATCCTGATAGATACTCTTGTCGGCCGGTTGAATGGTGAAGGAGTCGCCAAAAGGCACCGATGCGGGATAAAAGGGAGTGAAAAAAGCATGTATCAGCTTCACCTCACAATCGAGGTCACGTGCCAGCCGGAACGCGAACGCACAGGCGGTGAGTGAATAATCGGAGAAATCGACCGGAACAAGAATCTCCTTTTTGTTCTCCTTGTTCACGCCTTTAACATCCTGTTCGGAAAAATCGAGCTCTTCAATGATTCGCAGGGCACGCGGCAGGTCGCTCTCGTTGATTCTCACCCGCACATTACCCGGAATAACCGGCTCAATCATCCTCACACCGTGGATCACAGCGGGAATCCCTTCCGACTCGAGGATAGTCTTCAGGAAATGAGCTTTGTCATAGGTATGAATGGCCACAGTGACCATTTTCTCTTCGTGATGTTTGTGATCTTTATCCATACTGTTTTCCTTTGAGACATGAGCAGCCGACGGCTACATATGTCGGGTGAAATGTATCAAATAAACCCAATCACATGTTTTCAATCAAACGGTCATCGGGTTAAATAATGTTTTCCTATTCTTCCTCTTTCGTCACTTGGGGTTGGTGATCTGGCTCAGGGTAATCTTCCAGTCCCAGGATCTTGAGGGCCTTGTCAAAAATTGTGGTATCATCCAGTACGACAATACCACCATTTGGTCCCGGCTCAATATGTATCCCCACACTCTTGCCTTCCTTGTAATTGTATCCGCCAAAATAGTTACGCACGGTTTCGGGTTTCATTTCCAGCTCCGAGGCTATTTGGTGGATACTACCGTCAGGGAGTTTGTCTTTGAGTTCTCTCAGCTCATTAAAGGTAATTGTTCTTGCCATGGCTTTTTATTTTAGTTGATAATTCCGTAACAGATTTATTTGATGCCTTAAACATACGGAAAAAAACAGATATTCCAAACTTTTTCCACAAAATGTTTGTGAAAAGATGGCGAAACGGTCAGGCATTTTTTTTCAGTGTGGCAGGGAGGATAACAGGGGGCTGAAAAGCGTAATCAGAAACAGGTAACAAAGGATAAACAGTGTCAACCATTTGCCCTGTCTGCTACTGTAGAGTTTACCGGCTGTTGCTCCCTGTGTTGCCGGCAGACGCCTCATCAGTAGTATCATCAGCTGATAGAGCAGAAAGGCCAGGAGCGACCCGGCAAGCATCCCCGCCACTATGTCTGAGATGAAGTGCACCCCCAGGTAAATACGGGTGTAGCTGTTGAGAGTAGCCCAGCTGAGCGCCGAGAGTGTGACGCCACGGTGACGGAACAGCAGGGAGAGGAAAACAGCCAGTCCGAAGCTGTTGGTGGCATGTCCGGAGATAAAACCGTATCTGCCGCCCCGATAGCCGTTTACGATATCAACCAGCTCCTTAAAATCGGGGTGATGGGAGGGTCGGAACCGTTCGAAGAAAGGCTTGCAGATACCGGAGGATAGCTGGTCACTCAGCACGAACACCAGGACAAAGAAGAGGGTGACCAGGAGTGCCTGCTTTCGGGGCGTTTGAAAGAAGAAGAGAAAGAGAATCACCAGAAAGAGTGGAATCCATACAAAGCGGCCACTCACGGTCCACATCCAGTCATCGAACAGTTGTGAATCACTGCCGTTCAGCAGAAAAAAGAGATTCCTTTCCAGGGGTAGTAGGTTTTCAATTGCCTCTTTCATTTGATCATGTATTTAGCGGTGTTGGTTGGGGTGGAGCAATGATCGGGGTGACATCCTTATGCTACCATACTTTTAAATAATCTCCACGTTTTCTTTTTCAGTCCAGCCAACACTGCCGTTGGCGATCTCCACCTCGTACCAGTTGCCGTCATTGTTTCTGATTCTCACCTTTGTACCCTCATGCAGTTCAAACAGACGGTTACTGTTCCGGTCGGGAGAGGCGTTCACCATAGCGGCCCCCACCATCACGATGGCGTTGTCGCGTAGAATACGTTCTCTTTTCTGGCTAAAAGCGAAGATAGTGGTAACGATCATCAGCATGAGAAAGAGAAGACCGCTGTAAAATGCTGTTTTCCTTGCCCAGAGCAGGCGCAGAAACAGGAAGACGGCTACGCAGATGAGAAACAGCAGGAAGAAGATGATGCTGATCACCGCCCAGCGATTGGAGTTATTCAGGTCTCTCACCCCTTTGAACCATCGCTGCAGGAAGAAGATGCCTGCTTGTTCAATCCGGTCCTCGGTCTTGCTTTGTGCAAAACGCAGGTTGTGCCGTATGTCACCGTTACCGGGATCAAGCAGAAGGGCTCTTTCATAGTACAGGATGGCTCTTGCCAGCTGGTTATCCCTGAAATAGGCATTGGCCAGGTTGTAGTAGACCGCTGCCGATTCCCGGCTTTCAGTCAACGCCTCAGTCACCACCATCTCATATAGCCCGATGCTTTTCTGGTAATCGCCTGCCCTGTAAGCCTCTGCTGCTGTCTCAACAGCAGGAAGAGGTGATTCAACCGATGCCGCAGCTATGGTGTCACCCTGTTGCTGAGGAGTGCCGGAGCTCTCCTGTGCTGTTGCCCGGGCCATTGTAAGGAGCATTAACAAGAGGCTGAGGCCCATCAAGTGAAAAAGGTTCATCCGCATCATTTTGATTTCTTTAATCTGTTTTCCATCTCTCCAATCGCATCAAGTGTATCCTGATAAAGCCTATCCATTACAGCATCTCCATCTGTAGGTGCATAGCGTGCAAACTCACAACTGTCGAGGATCTGCAGGAAACGGCTCGTAAGCTCCTCGCTGATGCCATAGCTTCTCAGCTCCGACTCTACATTGTCACGTGAGAGGCGTGCCACCGGAATGGAGAGCTTATCACTGAAATAGCCCCAGAGAGCACGCAGCACCTCTTCATAGAAGTTTTCACGCTTCTGCTCCCTGAGATACTGTTCAGCCTTTTTCAGTCGCCTGTGGGCATTCTTATTGGCCTTACGGTTACGCATCAGCGCCACGTTGGCATTCTCACGTGCCTGTTTGCGGTATATCAGGTAGAGAACAATCAGCATGAGCAGAGGAAGTAGTAACCATAGCCAGTAGCCGGTTGAGCCCACGAAGAATCTGTCTCGCTGCTGAAAATGGGGTTCTTCGGTGATCAGGAAACGAATATCCTGTTCAACCTTCACATCCTGACGGTTCACGAATGAGGTGGCGGGAGCAGAGCCCGGCTCACCTTTTGCAATGTTCAGCTGGTATTCCGGGGTGGTCAGGGTCTTGTATGTGGCGCTGCCGGGATCGAAATAGGTGAACTCCACGGGTGGGATGGTATAAGCCCCTTCGTAGCGCGGAATAACCATATAGTCAATCCGTCGCATACCGGAGAGTCCGTTCGTGGTTACGTTAAATATATTGTCAACCTTGGGGTCGTACTGCTCGAAGTTGTCGGGGAAGGAGATCTCCGGATTGCGTATCAGCTTCAGGTTGCCGGTACCCGATATCTCCAGCTGCAGCGTGATGGCTTCATTTGCCCTGGTATCGGTGTTGCTGATAACAGGCTTCAGGGTGAAGCGTCCCACCGCATTGGCATAGCTAGCCGGTCTGCCTTCCGGCAACGGCTTCACATCAATATCGAGGGGGTTGGTTCTCAGCGCTTTCTTCACATCCACCATCACCTCCTGTGGACCGAAGAAAGAGGAGATTTTCTTACCGGAGGGTACTGAGAAAACCATTTCCAGGGTGCCGGAAGGAATGGTAATTCTGCCGGGACGCTGTGGGAAGAGCAGTGTCTTGCGCAGATCGGCAGTATAGTAGTTTCTGCCGTCATAACGTTCCATCTCTAACTGTTTGTTCACCGGCAAATTGATCTCCTCCACCATGAAACCCTCGAACTCGGGAAACTGAATCTTGCCGTAATTAACCACGTTCAAGGTGGTGTATAGGCGAAAGGTAACGGTGAAACCCTCCTGCTCATAGAGATTGTTCTTTGAAACAATCGCCCTGATAAAGGCATCGCGCTCTGAAACAGATGCTCTACCGGTACCACTCTCCTGCTTGCGATCACTACCCGGGGGAGACTTCGAAGCACTCTCATCTGGTGGCAGTACTTTAACCTGCAGGCTGTTCGACTGATAGTTGCTGCCATCAACAGTGATAGATGCTGCCGGGATGGTATAGCTGCCTGCTTTTGCTGCCATCAGGATATAGGTGTAGGTCACCGACATCTCCGAGGTGCTCTTACCATTGATGATGCTTTGGCTGTAACTGGTGGAGGTGCTGGGTCCGAAAAGCAGTTCAAAGCCGCTCAGTTCGGGCAGTCGCAGGTCACGACCCTCCTTGTTGAGGTGATAGCTGAGCCGGAACTGTTCCCCTTCCACCACGGATGCCGGGGCGGTAGCCTTGAAGGTAACCTGTGCCGGAAGCCAGGTGGTATTAGAGGCAAGCAATACCCAAAGCAGGAAAAGAATAGTATGTATGTATTTCTTCTGTTTCATTTTTTGCAACACTACCAGTTTCTGTTATGACGTCTGTTATCTTCTGCTTTCTGCTCTCTCTCCTCAGCCTTTATCTGCTGCACCTTCTCCTGTGTCTGCTGTTCATCCTGTTCAATGGCCTGCAGCAGCTGGCGGGCATTGTCGCGTGACATCTGTTCCGGCTGGTCGGGTTGTTCTGCCCGCTGATCCTGTTGCTGGTTCTGGGGCTGCTGATCCTGCTGCTGATCCTGTTCCTCTTCATCCTGCTGCTGATCCTGTTCCTGTTCCTCCTCTTCCTGATCCTGGATCATCTTCTGCACCACTGCGAGGTTGTAACGGGTCTCATCATCCTGCGGATTGAGCCGCAGTGCCATCTTGTAGGCCTCCATTGATTGCTGCAGTTCTTTCTTCTGCAACAGTGTATTGCCGGTGTTGTGCCATCCGGCTGAGGCCTCCATCGGATCTTCCTGCTCCAGGGCTACGAAGTGTTGATATTGTTCTGCCGCCTTGTCCCACTCTTTCTGTCGGTAGAGGGTGTTACCCAGGTTGAAGATGGCCTCGCGCGACTCAGGGTTCTCCTCTGCCGCCTTGCTGTAGAAGCCTGCCGCTTCAGAGAACTTCTGTTGTTCATATACCTTGTTTCCTTTGCGGATGTTCCTCCTGACCTCTTTCTGAGCCATTGCCGAGAAGGGTATGGATGTCACAAACAGGAAAAAGAGGGCTTTTATGATCATCGTTCGTTTCATCTGAATAATCTCACGTTTCTGAACAATCTGTTTTTCTTGTCATAAATGAGCACCTCCACCAGGAGAATCACCAAAAGGATCCATCCCAGCAGGGGGAACTGCTCGTCATATTCGGAATAGGAAAGCGAGGCGGTGCGTGTTGTCTCCAGTTCATCCAGCTGTGCTTCCAGAGCGCGGATGGCTGTGTTGGAGTTGTCGGCGCGAACATAGAGTCCGCCACCATTGCGGGCGATATCCATTGCCATCTCCTCGTTCAGACGCGACACCACTACATTGCCCTCATTGTCGGTCAGGTAGTTGCTGCCGGGGCTGCTGCCAGGCAGGGGAGAGCCTTCCGGCGACCCCACCCCCAGCACATTGATCATCACCCCAGCGTCAGCTGCTTGTGCAGCAAGCTGAGTGGCGTTACCCTCATGATCCTCCCCATCGGTGATGATCACCATTGCCCTGCTCACCTCCTCGTCAGTCGAGAAAGAGGTCAACCCCAGGCTGATGGCCTGGGCAATGGCGGTGCCTTGCACCGGTACCAGCGAGGGATCGATGGTGTTGAGGAAGATCTTGGCAGACTGTGTATCGGATGTGATGGGCATCTGTACATATGCCTCACCGGCAAAGACGATCAAAGCCACCTTGTCGTTCCTGCGCACATCAATGAGCCGAGAGAGGATCTGGCGTGCACGGCTCAGCCGATCGGGTGAGAGATCGGTGGCAAGCATTGAGTTGGATACGTCGATGGCAATGACCAGCTCGATACCCTCTTTCTCCACCGTCTCCACCTTGGTGCCGAACTGTGGGCGGGCAACAAGAAAGATACCGGTGCAGAGAGCAGCAAAAATCAGCCAGAATTTCAGATAGGAGCGTTTCAGCGATAGCTCGGGCATCATCATCCTGAGCGTGCTGAGGTTCCCCATCTTCTGGACATCTTTCCGCTTTCTGATGTTCAGATAGAGGTAAACAGCCAGCAAGAGGGGCATGGCCGCAAACAGCCACAGATATTCCGGATTTCCGAATCTAAACATTTCAATTCTCTTTCTTCATTCTATTGCGTCTGCACTATCATTCACCGTAACCAGGGTCACGGAATATTTCTCAGCCATGTGCGCCTGAGCAGCAGCTCCAGCAGAATTAACGCCAGGGCGGCTAGTGCCCAGGGCAGGAACAACTCCTGTCGGCGTGTCACGTTCTGCACACTGATCAGGTACTTCTCCATCTCGTCGATCTCATTGTAGACCTGACGCAGCCCTTCCGTATCCTGTGCACGGAAGTACTGGCCGCCGGTCATGGCTGCAATCTCGGTGAGTGTCTCCTCGTCGATATCGACCGGCATGTTCTGCATCCGGATCCCATAGGGGGTGTTCACCGGCGTGGGGGCCATCCCTTTGGTGCCTACACCCACCGTGTATACCCTTATCCCGTAGGAGCGTGCCAGGTCGGCGGCAGTGAGCGGTGCGATCTGTCCACTGTTGTTGGTACCATCCGTCAGCAGGATCACCACTTTCGATTGCGACTGGCTCTCCTTCAGACGGTTCACCGAGTTGGCCAGACCTAGTCCTATGGCCGTCCCGTCATCGATCATACCGAAGTTGATCTCATTGAGCAGGTTCAGCAACACCTTGTGGTCAGTGGTGAGCGGGCACTGGGTGAAGCTCTCACCAGCAAAGATCACCAGTCCGATGTTGTCGTTGCTACGGTCGGTGATAAACTCGGCTGCCACCTTTCTGGCTGCCTGCAGCCGATCTGGCTGCAGATCCTGTGCCAACATGGAGCCGGAGACATCGAGAGCCATCACAATATCGATCCCCTGTGTCTCTGACTCTTCCCAGCTGCTTACCGACTGCGGACGGGCAATTACAATGATCACCAGGGCGATGGAGATCAGTCGCAGCAGAAAAGGGAAGTGCCGCATGTAGACCCTTAAGCCGGGCTTCATCCCGTTGAATGCATCGGCAGAGGCGAGCCTGAAGGAAGCCTGCGCCCTTGAAAGACGCACCACGTACCAGGCTGTCAACGGTAACAGCAACAGCAGCAGATAGAGATATTCAGGATGCAAAAATTCCATACCAGTTCACTCTTATTCTTTTTCCGGATGATCACTTCCCGTTTTTCTTCCTTCCTGTTTGGGGTCGGGCAGGGGGTCATCTTCTTTTGTCTGATTCACGAAGAAATAGGCGTTCACCATGCTCAGGTCGTTCTCATCGGGATAGGGTTTGTATTTGGCAAACTTAACCAGGTCGGCGGTGGTGAGGATCTGCTTCAGATTGTCGTATATCGAGTCGGTCTCAGCCACCATGCGGATGGCATGCAGGATCTCCCCAGATGTCATCTCCATGGCCTGTATTCCTTCTCTCTCCCAGATGTAGGATCGCAGGATATCGGTCAGCCGGCTGTAGAACTCCTTCTCACGTCCCTGTAGCCATATCTTCTCCTGTTTGAGCTTGTCGAGCTCTCTCACGGCACGAACGTGTGCCGGCAGCACCTCAGGAGGCTTGAAGAAGTATCCTTTTCTCTTCTTCCGCAGCACCAGGTAGATCACCACACCGATCAGTGCCAGCAGGAGCATTACCCCCAGCACGATCCATAGCAGCCAGAGATAATCGGTCCATACGAAGGGTGCCTTGCGCACCTCCTTGACATCATTGAGTTGCAGGAGGTTGAAGTCGATGGAGTCGGTCTCCCCCTTATTGATTTTTTCCAGGTAGGCCAGTGTTGAGTCTGAGAGCTGTGGTGAGGTAACCTTCAGTCCGAAAGAGTTGGAGTAGATTGTGTCGCTCCCGTCGAATATGGGTATGTGGGGCACATGATACAGCGTGGAGTCGAACGAGGTGATCAGGTAGCGGAAGTTGAGTGTCATCACGTTGTTCTCAATCGTGGTATCTGGGGGCAGCATTGCGATCACCTCGATGCCGGGAATGATCTCTTTCTCATATACCGGGAAGTGAATGGTCTTCTCCCTGGGAGTGATTACCTTCAGGTTGATCATCGCCTGCTCACCAATCAGGATCTCCGTGGGTTGTACGGTGGCATGCACCGAGGCCCGCTGGGCGTGGAGCGCACCCACCAGCAGAAGGGCCAGTGCAACCAGCACTCCTTTAAGCATCCATCCGTTATGTCTCATCTTTGTTCCCAAGGTTATCGTCTTTGTTGGAATAGTTGCAACAGCGACTTCACGTAGTCACTCTCGGTGGAGACCGAGACACTGTCCACCCCACTCTGGCGGGTGGCAGTGATCATCTTCTCCTGCAGAGCGATCCACCAGCTACGGTACTGCTCCTGCACACGTTTAGATGAGCTGTCGATCCACTGTTCTCCACCGGTCTCGGGATCCCTCACCTTCATCAATCCTACCGGCTGAAGAACAGTGCTCAGCCGATCATATACCTGTATGGCCACCAGGTCATGCTTGCGGCTGGCAATCTGCATCGCCTTCTGGTAGTCGTCCGGGTCAATAAAGTCGGAGATCAGGAAAGCGGTGCTTCGCTTCTTGATGGCGTTGGTCATGTAGCGCAGCGCCATGTTGAGGTCGGTACCACTGCTTTGAGGTGTGAATCCGAGGATCTCGCGGATGATGAAAAGGATATGTTTTCTACCTTTTTGGGGTGGTATGAACTTCTCCACCTTGTCGCTGAAGAAGATGACACCAATCTTATCGTTGTTCTGAATCGCGGAGAAAGCAAGCGTGGCCGCTATCTCAGCCACAGTGTCACGTTTGAGCAGTGAGCGGGATCCAAAACCAAGGCTCTCCGAGACATCGATCATCAGCATCACCGTCAGTTCTCTTTCCTCCTCGAAGATCTTGATGTAGGGACGGTTGTAACGAGCGGTTACGTTCCAGTCGATGTCGCGCATATCGTCACCATAGCGGTACTCCCTCACCTCCGAGAAAGCCATACCCCGCCCCTT
>CAZBFS010000031.1:10610-12499 GCA_964491215.1 uncultured Proteiniphilum sp. | reverse complement strand
CAGCTCGGCCATCGACTCCACATTGAAGCAGAAGATATCGTTGTCGAGCCCGATCCTTATCTCGCGGTCTGTTTTGCCCACACCGGCAAAGGCGATCCTCTCAGCAGGGAAGCCGCACTCCAGTGCCCGCATGATCTCGTTGCCGCTCACGCAGTCGGCACCGAACCCGTAGGAGGCGATTAGTCGCAGTATCTCCGGATTGGCATTGGCTTTGATGGCGTAATGGATGTGAAACGGCTTGCCGGCGGTCTCCCGTCGGATGGTGTTGAGCGTCTCGCGCAACAGCGTCATGTCGTAATAATAGAACGGCGTTTCGAATGCTTCGAATTGTAATGTGGGAAAGATACCTTTGATCATCTCTTATAGTGTCTGTTTGGGTTTGTTATCGTTTCGCGCACCGGATGGACTATATCGGATGGTGCACCACTCATTGTGTGTGACAAAAATAAGGCTTTTTCGCCGAACTTCTTACATTTCGATCAAAGAATATGCCTGTTGCAGCTTTTGTTCCATCGGTAGGGCGGCATCAATCCAGTGGATGGTAAAGCCGCGGCGCTCCATCCCCCTGAACCAGGTCATCTGCCGTTTGGCAAACTGATGAATGGCGATCTCCAGCTGCCGGTTCATCTCATCGAAAGTGAGTACTCCTGTCACATGCAGGGTGACAAACTTGTACTCCAGTCCATAGTAGATCAGATCGTCCGCCGCGATCCCTTCGTTGAGGAGCTGTCGTACCTCCTCAATCATCCCCTCCCTGAGGCGTGCCACCAGCCGGCGGCTGATCTTCTCACGCCGCAGGTCACGATCGATCTGTAGCCCGAGGATGATGCTCTCCAGGGGAGGGTATGCCGCATCTGCGGGATCCCGTTGCGAACGGTAGTCGGCAATCTCAATGGCACGGATGGCTCGTTTCTTTGTGTCGGTGTCGGTGCTGTTGTGCAGGGGGCCGTAGTCTCGCAGGATAGCAGTAAGCTCGGCGAGCGACTTCTCCTCGAGACGGCTTCTCAGCGCCGTGTTGGCCGGTACGTCGGGCAGATGGTATCCTCTTAACACCGACTCGATATAGAGGCCGGTGCCACCGCAGAGGATGGCCCTCTTCCCCCGGCTGCAGATACTCTGATAGGCAGCATGGAAGTCACGCTGGTATTCGTATAGCGTATACTTCTCTCCCGGCTCCCTGATATCGATCAGGTGATAGGGGATGGGGGTGTCGCCAAAGCTATATTCGCTCAAATCCTTACCTGTGCCGATATCCATGCGGCGATAGAGCTGACGCGAGTCGCCGCTCAGGATCTCACCGTTTAACGCAGCTGCCAGCTGCACTGCAAAGGGTGTCTTGCCACTGGCCGTAGGACCCACTACGGTGATTAGTTTCTGTTTCATGATGACTACCGGGAGGTCTGCTTACCAGCTCCCGCCGGCGCCTCCTCCGCCGAAACTGCCACCACCACCACCGCCGAAGCCGCCACCGCCAAAGCCGCCACCGCCGAAGCCGCCGAATCCACCTCCGCGACGGCTGCCACCCATGATGGGCGGAAAGAAAATTGGAGGAGTACCACCCCTGCTGTGTCCATCGCTGTCGATATGCTGATCACCTCCTCCTGAGATGAAAGCAAAGAGGATGAGGATACCGATAACCAGGATAATGATTGCCAACGGGGGGATCCCCTCCTCTTCATCCGCATCGGCGGTGAACTCACCCGAGAGGCGGGCAATCATCTCATCAATGGCCGCATTGACACCTCCGAAGTAATCATCCTCCATGAGGTAGGGGATCATCACGTTACGCACGATGCGACCGGCATAGGCGTCGTTGATGCGTGCCTCCAGACCATAACCGGTGGCGATAAAAGCCTGACCGCGGCTGTTGCCTCTCCTGGGTTTGATCA
>CAZBFS010000031.1:0-10600 GCA_964491215.1 uncultured Proteiniphilum sp. | reverse complement strand
ACCTGCCATTTCTCTCCCAGCCGGAAGGTGTAATCGGAGGGGGCATACCCCCCCAGGTCAACTATCGTTACCACGTAGATCTGCGTGGAGGTGGAGTCATGATAGGCCAATAACTTCTGTTCCAGCGCTCTGTTGCCTGTATCTGTGAAGACCCCGGCAAAGTCATTCACCAGCCGGTAGGGCACCATCGGCTCAGGGATATCCTGTGCCGTCAGGGGGGCTGTGAAGAGCAGAAGGAGGGTGAGGAGAGGCAGGCTACTCTTCCAAAATAACATCATCGCTTAGTTCATTTATGTCGTTTTCCGATATCGGGTATTGCGTGCTGATCAGTTCGCCCACCTTGCCCACACCTTGGCAGATACCGTCGGCAATCCGTCCCTCCCGGAAAAAGGAGAGCATCTCTGCCAGCACCTCGTCCCAGAAATCAGGACGGGTAGCATCGTGGATGCCACTGTCACCCCAGATGGCCGCCTTGTGGTCGGTAGGTGAGACATAAAGCAGCACGCCGTTGCGCAGCTCGGTAGCTTTCATCTTCAGTCGGGTGAACATGCGGTAAGCGGCTTCCAGTGGGTCACCCTTGCATTGACGGGTGACACAGACGCGGATCTCACCCGACGTATGGCTCTCGGCATTACGGATTGATTCACTGATCTGTTTCAGCTCTTCTTTGCTCAGCATAACAGTTGGGGTTCGCCTGTCAAAACTGCACCTCTGGCGCATTCTGCGCTTCGGGTACTGCCTCGAAGTAGGCCTTTGATTCAAACTTAAACCATCCGGCATAGATCACCTGCGGGAACCTACGTATATAGGCATTGTAATCCTGAGTGATCTGGTTGAACTTGTGGCGTTCCACCGATATGCGGTTCTCCGTGCCGGCCAGCTCATCCTGAAGGGCCAGAAAGTTCTGGTTGGCTTTCAGTTCCGGGTAGTTCTCCTGGATCAGTAACAGCCGTCCGAGAGCCTGACTCAGTTGGTTCTGAGTCTGCTGGTACTCCTGCAGACTCTCGGCTGTCAGATTTTCCGGGCTTATGTTGGTCTGTGTGGCCTTCGCCCTGGCCTCTGTCACTTGCGTGAAGGTCTCCTGCTCGTGGGTGGCATATCCTTTCACGGTGTTCACCAGGTTGGGGATCAGATCGGCACGTCGCTGGTAGGCATTCTGCACATTACCCCATTGGGCCGTGACCGCTTCCTGCTTCTCTACCATGTTGTTATAGCCCCCACAGCCGGTGAGTGAGACTACGCCGGCAAGAATCAATAAAATGTAAAATAACTTTTTCATTTTGTGCTGTTTTGATATTTCTATTTCTGTCCTTTCGGATTCGCAATGATTGGTTGCAAAGATATGAAAATAATTTCGGTAGTATACGTCTCCCTGTTCATTGAATTTATTATCCTTTTCTAACCTTTGGCTGATTGTTACAGTTCACGGATTTGCAGGCTTGATTTTTCAGGTGATGCTTTTTTATATATCTTTGTAAACTGGAAGAGGGTTTTCTTTGTTCTCTTACTTTCTGTGACAAAAATTAAAAGAGAATCTTTCAGTTAAAAATGCTTATGAGAGTCCACTATTTCCTGTTCACAATTACGCTTTCTCTTCTCACGTTTTCTTTTACCAGAGCCGGAGAAGCATATATGGTGCCAACTGCCGCATTGCGAAGTGCGGACAGCATTGAGATCAGTGACACCACTGATCTGTTTCACAACATAACCGACATCAGCCGGCAGATTGAACAGCGTACAGCCGGTCAGAATCAGGATAGGCTGACAACAGCTGCCCAATCTCAGGCTGTAGGTTCGAGATATCGATTGTCAGGGACAACTGTTGATTCCCTTCACAATGCCAACCCGCTTGATTCACTCTACCAGCGAAATGAACAGGGTACACTGATGCTTCCACCCCTTGTTGGTGCATCATCATCACTCACCGGAATGACATTCCGTGATACACTCTTCTATAATCCCCTGTTTTTGCCAATGATATACACAGGCAAGATTTTGCCGCGCAATATCTCCTTCTACTCTCCCGATGAGGAGCCCTTCCGTGGTTTACTGATCCCGGAGGTAAAAACATTCGCACCTGAACTACGCCATGCCGATTTTGTGCGGAATGTGCGGCGGAATTACTACAGTAATCATCCTGACAGAATTCATTATTCCGTAGCAAGTTTCGACAGCATCCCCCGTCTGGAGAGTAGTGATGCGATTGTACGTGAGACCTTTAACCCTTTCAGGGAGCTGATCAGGACCGAGACCACCTATTCACTCGATGCCCCGGGCGTGGAGGTAACTACCATAGGCAGAAAATACTGGGTTTACAACGGTGAACACTCTTTTCAGTTCGCGCAAAATTACTTCTCGAACAACTGGCACAAGGGGGGTACCAACAATCTGAACTTCAATAGCTATCAGGTTGTAAAAGCCAACTATCAGAAGGATATGATACGGTTCAACAACACCCTCGAGTGGCGACTCTCACTCTTCAATGCACCCGAAGACTCGGTAAGGAGCTACCGCATTGGTAATGACCTGATCCGTTACTATGGTGACTTCGGACTCAACTCCTTCGTGAAGGGATGGTCATACTCCATGAACCTGGAGGCCAAGTCGCAGTTATTCAATAATTTCATCCCCAATTCCAGCGACCTGCGTTCTTCATTTCTGGCACCCTTATATGTGAATGCCGGGGTGGGTTTAAAGTTCGAACTGAACAAGAAGTCAGAGAAGGTGCGCCATCGCAAACTGAAGTGGACGCTGAACCTGGCGCCGGTATCAATCAACTATAAGTTTGTGGGGAATGATGCGGTGGATGTGAAGCGTTACGGGATACCCGAAGATAAGAATTCACTGTTGGATATCGGTTCCACCATCACCTCAATTTTGAAGTATGATTTCACCCGTTATGTCTCATGGGATTCCCGCCTGACCTACTTTACCAGTTATGAGAAGGTGGTTTCGGAGTTTGAGAACAGCCTCAACATGTCATTGAGCAATGCTTTCTCTACCCGCATCTACGTCAATGTACGCTTTGATGATGGTGTGCCGGCAGATCCCGATTTAAAATACTGGCAGGTGAATCAGACCCTTAGTTTCGGATTGAACTACAAGTGGTGATCTCAGCTGAAGCAGGCATCCTCCGAAAAGGAGTAGCCGTTTAAAAACTCTCCTGTTTGCATTCGTCTCTTTCCCTGCAGTTGCAGATCGGTGATTCGTATGAATCCGTCGGAGACAGCTACCTCCAGAAATGACTTGTTGTCACTGCGAATTGTTCCTGCCGGCAAAGTGTGATTGTCCATCACTTTGTCAGCAGAAAAGAGCTTGAAACGCAACGGATCCCCGCCCTGTTCCGTGACCAGCTCTGTCCAGGCAGCGGGGTAGGGAGAGAGTCCCCTGATCAGGTTGTACACCTCATCTGCTCTACGGTTCCATTCAACACGGCAGGTCTCCCTGAAAATCTTGGGAGCACTCCTGAGCACTGCTTCTTTCTCATACAATTCAGATTGTGATACGCTTGCAGCGCTACCCTCTACGATGACATCCACTGTTCTTACCACCAGCTCAGCTCCCATCATCATGAGACGATCGTGTAGCATGCCTGCATTGTCTTCATCCTTGATGGAGGTCTTCTCCTGTAATATGATGCGGCCGGTATCGATTTCATGTGAGAGGAAGAAGGTGGTGACCCCGGTTTCTTTCTCACCGTTGATCAGAGCCCAATTGATGGGAGCGGCACCTCGGTATTGCGGCAGGAGGGATGCATGCAGGTTGAAGGTGCCCAGCGGTGGCATGTCCCAGACCACCTCGGGTAACATCCGGAAAGCGACCACGATCTGCAGGTCAGCATCCAGAGCACGCAACTCCTCCAGGAAAGAGGGGTCCTTGAGGCTCACCGGCTGCAGCAGTGTCAACCCTCTGCTCACGGCATACTGCTTCACTGCCGAGGGTTGCAGCTTGTAACCTCTGCCCACCCCTTTGTCGGGCATGGTGATTACTCCCACCACGTTGTACCGGTTTTCAACCAGGGCGTTGAGCGACGCAACCGCAAAATCGGGAGTGCCCATGAAGACAATCCGTAACGATTCTTTCGTGATCGTTTTCATATGATTAAAACTATTTATTTTCAATGGTATCATATGGAACTCGCTTTAATCATTTACCGGGGTGATAATGATTATCATGCTCGTTTCATATGCTCATTCATTCGTGTCAGAATAATTTTCCACCAGTACCTCACGGTAAGAGTTGAAGACCGATGATTGGGAGAGGATACCCTTGTATATTCCCTTGTTGTCAACTACAGGCAGGTTCCATGCCTTGGTGTTCTCGAAACGGGCCATCACCTCCTCCATGGTATAGGTGATCTCCACTTTCGCGGGTGCCCCCACCATGAACTTCTCCACTGTGAAGCGGTCGTAGAGTTCAGGACGAAACATGATGTTGCGGATATTATTGATCAAAACCATCCCCATCAGCTTGCCTTCATCGTTCACCACCGGGAAGATGTTACGGTTGGAATTGGAGATTACCTTCACCATCTCCCCAAGGGTGTAACCCGGTTTCACGGTGGGAATATTTGTCTCCAGCAGATCCTCCACCTTCAGGAAGGTGAGCACAGCCTTGTCTTTGTGGTGGGTGATCAACTCACCCCGCTTGGCCAGACGGATGGCGTAGATACTATGTTTCTCGAACACCAGGATGGTACCGTATGATATCAGTGAGACGATCATCAGCGGGAGAAACAGGTCGTAGCCGCCGGTCAGCTCTGCTATGAGGAAGGTGCCGGTGAGAGGGGCATGCATCACACCCGCCATCACGCCGGCCATCCCCATCAATGCGAAATTCTCCTGTGGCAGGTAGGCGATGTATCCCAGCTGGTTGAGGGTGTAAGAGTAGATAAAACCGGCAATACACCCCAGGAAGAGGGTGGGTGCGAACACACCGCCGGTGCCCCCGCCACCATTGGTGGCACTGGTGGCAAACACCTTGAAGAAGATCACCAACAGCAGAAACAGCACAATTGTCCATCGGCTCTCCCGATTGTAGAAGAAGCTCTCTTTGGTGAGTGAGAGAAAACCGTCACCGCTTGCCAGCAGGGTGTTGATGGTGTTGTAACCTTCACCGTAGAGCGGAGGGAAGAAGAAGATCAGCAGGCTCAATATCACACCTCCAAGCAGAAACCGTTTCCATTGCACCATGCCGTGGAAGATGTTTTCCAGCCAGCTCATGACACGGATCACGTAGAGGGAGAGAAAGCCGCAGAGGATTCCCAGCACAATCACATAAGGAATGCGGTTCAGCAGGAACGGTTCCACCTGGGTGTAGGCGAACATGGCATCCATGCCGTTGAGCAGGTAGGAGACGGTGGTGGCCGTGACGGCAGTCACCAGCAACGGCAGAATGGAGGACATGGTGAGGTCGAGGAGCAGCACCTCAATGACAAACAGAATACCGGCAACGGGGGCCTTGAAGATACCGGCGATGGCACCGGCTGCACCACAACCCACCAGGATCATCAGGCTGTGTTGTTCCAATCGGAAGAGACGTCCCAGGTTGGAACCGATGGCGGAGCCTGTGAGCACGATGGGTGCCTCGGCACCCACCGATCCGCCGAAGCCGATGGTTACGGAGCTGGCTGCCAGCGAGGTGTAGATATTGTGTGGTTTGATGCGGCTCTTGCGCTGTGAGATGGCAAAGAGTATCCTGGTCACCCCGTGACTGATGTCATCCTTCACCACGTACTTCACGAAGAGGCCGGCAATCAGGATCCCCACGATGGGAAAGAGCAGGTATGAGAAGTTGAGATTTTCCTGACTGAAGTTTTCGGTGAGGAATACCTGGAAGAAGAGGATGGAACTCTTCAGCAGCCAGGCAGCCAGCGCTGTCAGTATCCCCACCAGAAAGCTGACAAACAGCAGGAAGTGACGCTCCTTGATATGTGAGTCGCGCCACAGCAGCAGTTGATTGAAGATCTTTTTGAAGTGCATCGGCAGTAACTGTTCAGGATCCGAGTGCAAAGATAAACAATTTCTTCACTTTCGGATAATCTGAATGGTGCCGTTTCGGCTCAGTCGGATGATGGAAGAGGATTTGGCATCGGCCTGCTCCTTTTGCCGATGGGTGACCACGTAGTCTACCCCCTCTTTAATCTCCCGGCTGATGTGTGAAAAGCGGGTGGGAGAGGGTGTCCCGCTTATATTGGCTGAGGTGGAAACGATGGGTTTACGGTACTGTTTGCATAGCTCACGGGAGAAGTGCTCATCGGTGATGCGTATGCCTACGGAGCCGTCAGCCGCTATCAGGGCTGGTGCCAGGTTGCGTGCTCCCTCGTAGATGATGGTGAGCGGTTTGTCGGTCAATTCAATCAGATCCCATGCGATCTCCGGCAGGTCAGCCACATAGTTTTGCAGTTTTGCCGGGTTGTCGAGCAGCAGCAGCATCGACTTGCTGTCGTCACGTTGTTTGAGGGCATAGATCTTTTTTACCGCCTCTTCGTTGGTGGCATCACAGCCAATGCCCCAGATGGTATCGGTGGGATAGAGGATGATTCCCCCGTTTCTCATCACCTCGCACGCCTTTTTGATATCTTCCTGCATGATTTGTTATTGCAATTAAATAAAATGAACCGACACCTACTTCTTATCCGTGGTTGATTCGTTGCATCACCGTGACTCCGGTAAAGCTGTCATCATCCCGTATCCACTCTTTCAATACCCCCACCACCCCGAAGCCTGCTTTTTCGAACAGACGTGCACTGGCCTGGTTCGTAGTGGGCACAAAGGCATAGAGCTGCCGGAGATGCAGAAAACGGAATGCGTACTCTTCCAGCAGCTGAAGCGCCTGCAACCCGTAACCCTGCTGTCGCTCCTCTGCCTCTACCAGGATGCCTACCGCCGCTCTCAGATGAAAAGGATCGAAATCGTAGAGATCGGCTGCTCCGATGGTCCTCTCCTGCTCCCTGAGGGTGATCATCAGACGTAGCTGTCGGTCACTGTAGATGTCCTGGTTCGATTCGGCCAGGTACTGACGGAGGGTGTAGCGTGAGAAGGGAGCTGTTGCATTGCCCAGATGCCACTGCCGGGTATCGTTCTCCCATTGGTAGAGCAGCTCCAGATCCTCCGGCTCGGTGGCCCGCAGACGGATATTGTTATTCTCCAGTAGGGGTATCATCGTTTTTGTTATCTTGATTTTCCTGCAGCGCGCCATCTCTCTTAACAGGTTCTTCCAGGAGGATCTCCAGTTCCGGTAACGAAGGGCGGCAATAAAGAAAGACAATGAACAGCACCACACTAAACCAGAAGAAATTCGTGTTGTGTGAAATGCCGAACAGTAAAATATGAAGGAGGGTCACCACTGAGAGGATGTAATGGCGCCAGAGGTAAGCCTGCCGGTAACGTCTGCGGGCATCCTCCCATAACAGTGGACGGTGACAGTTTTTGAGACGGTTGGCAAACCATTTAAGAGTCAGGGGTATGGCGATCAGAGTGACCATGATGAGATACCGTTCAAAGGTGATGTTGATGGGTTGACTCTCCTCCAAGAAAGGGAGGAGACGAAACAGCAGCAACAGCAACAACAATCCTAACAGTGAGATGCTGATAATATAGTGACGGTATAGCTGCTGCACCGTAGCGGCTACTTTCTTAGTCTGGCTCATTTGCTCATCAGTTTATATGAATCGTTGAAGGGAGTACGGTTCAGGATGGAACGACCCAGTGTCACCTCGTCGGCATACTCAATCTCATCACCAATAGAGACACCCCGGGCAATGATGCTTACATTCACCGGGTAAGCCTGCAACCTTCGGAAAATGTAGAAGTTGGTGGTGTCACCCTCCATGGTGGCACTCAATGCCAGGATCACTTCACGGATCTCACCCTCCTTCACCCGTTGCTCGAGGCTGCTGATCTCCAGGTCGGAGGGGCCGATGCCATCGATGGGAGAGATGATGCCCCCCAGTACATGATACAAACCTCTGAATTGCATCGTTTTCTCAATGGCCATCACCTCTTTCACATTCTCCACCACGCAGAGCACCGACTGGTCGCGCGTCGTGTCGGCACAGATGCTGCAGATGGGACGGTCGGAAATGTTATGACAAAGAGAACAATAGGTGATCTCTCTACGCATTTTAAGAAGGGCATCCGCAAAATGGGTCACCTTTTCCTCCTCCTGACGGAGAAGGTGCAGTGCCAGTCGTAGGGCTGTCTTTCTTCCAATGCCCGGTAAACGGGCAAATTCGTTCACTGCATTTTCCAGCAGGGCCGAGGGATAAGAGCTGTTCATTCCGATTCAATAGTTCGTGTGGCGCAAAGATACGATGATTCAATTTATCGGGCAAATAGCATTTTTACCCTTTCAAATGAGAAACAGGAGCTTTTTTATACCGAATTCGTTCATCGTTTGATTTAAGTTTGTAATTTTGTGATTCCATCTCGAAGAGTGAATTTTTATTAAAACCACATACTATGAAGGTACTTTTAGCGACAAGTAAGCCATTTGCCAGTCAGGCTGTGGAGGAGATAGAGCAGATCATTCAATCTGCCGGTCATCAGTTCGAAAAGCTGGAGAGTTATGCAGATAAGGTCCAATTGCTAGGTGCTGTGAAAGAGGTGGATGCCCTGATTGTCCGGAGCGATATCATAGACCGTGAAGTGATGGAGGCGGCACCCGCACTGAAGGTGGTGGTGCGTGCCGGGTCCGGTTACGACAACATAGATATTGAGGAAGCCACCAGTCGCGATATCTGCGTGATGAACACCCCGGGGCAAAATGCCAACGCCGTGGCAGAGCTGCTCTTCGGACTGATGATCTACATGCAGCGCAACCAGTTCGACGGCTCCGTAGGGAGGGAGCTCTTCAAAAAACGCTTCGGGCTATATGCCTTTGGTAACGTCTCCAAGATGGTTGCCAGGATCGCCCGCGGATTCAGCATGACCGTCAACGCCTTTTCACCCACGCTGTCACACGGTAATCCGGGAACAAAGGGTGAATATGGTGTGATCACGGTCTACAGCAACAGGGAGCTGTTTGAGAAAAGTGATTTTGTATCCCTGCACATGCCCTTGGTGGAGGAGACCCGCAACTGTGTAGGCTACGACCTTCTCTCGCTGATGCCCGGCGACGGGATGCTGATCAACACCGCCCGCAAGGAGCTGGTGGTGGAGGATGACCTGTTGCGGATCATGGAAGAACGACCTCACTTTCGGTATATCACCGATGTGAAACCGGAACGACACGATGAGTTTCAGGCACGTTTTCCAAAACGATATTTTGCTACACCGAAGAAGATGGGTGCCCAGACCACTGAGGCCAACATCAATGCCGGACTAGCCGCCGCCGGTCAGGTTGTCTCTTTCTTCCGGAAGGGTGATGAACGATTCAGAGTGAACAATAAATTATAAAAAATGTAAGTCGTATGAAGAAGTACAATTTTAATGCCGGACCCTGCGTACTGCCCAGGACGGCCGTAGAGTCAGCCGTTGAGGCGATACGTGATTTCGACAACACAGGCATCGGCATCCTGGAGATCTCACACCGCACCCCCGGCTGGGAGCGTATCATGAAAGAGACGTCCGATCTCTGGAAAGAGCTGTTGCAGATCCCCGACAATTACCATGTGCTTTTCCTGGGGGGAGGTGCCAGCATGCAGTTTCTCAATGTGCCTGCCAACCTGATGAAGAAGAAAGCTGCCTACCTGCAGACCGGTGTCTGGGCCAAGAAGGCTATCAAGGAGGCGAAGTACTACGGCGAGGTTGAGATAGTAGCCTCCTCGGAAGACAAGAACTACTCCTATATTCCCAAGGGATATACCATACCGGCCGATGCCGACTATTTCCATATCACCACCAATAACACCATTTACGGTACCGAGTTGCATGAGGATATTGATAGCCCGGTCACCCTGGTAGCCGATATGTCGTCCGATATCATGAGCCGTCCGATAGATGTCTCCAGGTATGGCATCATCTACGGGGGAGCGCAGAAGAACGTGGGACCCGCCGGTGTGGCTTTCGTCATCGTGCGGGAAGATATCCTCGGTAAGCTGGATCGCCCGCTGCAGACCATGGTCGATTATCGCACCCATATCGGTGATGCAGAAAAAAACCGATCCATGTTCAATACACCCCCCGTATTTTCCATCTTCGTGATGCACGAGACACTCAAATGGGTGAATGAACTGGGTGGCCTTGAAGCAATGCAGCAGCTCAACAGGGAAAAGGCAGCGCTGCTATACGATGAAATCGACCGCAATCCACTCTTCGTGGGTACCGCCGCCAAAGAAGACCGTTCACTGATGAACGTCTGCTTCGTGATGAGCGAAGAGCACAAGGAGAAAGAGGCTGCCTTCCTCGAGTTTGCCAAGGAGAAGGGAATGGTGGGTATCAAAGGACACCGTTCGGTAGGTGGCTTCCGTGCCTCCATCTACAACGCATGTCCGAAAGAGGCCGTGGAGGCCTTGATACAGTGCATGCAGGATTTCGAGAAGCAGGCCTGATTCTGTTCACCTGGTCATATAAGTGCTGCCCCAACTGTTTACAGTTGGGGCAGTTTTTTGTATGTCGGGCATGATATTAAACTGGCAGGATGCAAGTTCCTGCATGTG
>CAZBFS010000030.1:0-12933 GCA_964491215.1 uncultured Proteiniphilum sp. | reverse complement strand
GAAGTTCAACAGCACCGCTGAAAAAGGAAGTCGTGTGGAGTTGGTGCGAATCAATGGCGAACCACTGGAGAACGGGCGGATCTACACCATCTCAGCCTGTACGCGCGAGGGAGATCCGGAGGATATGCTCTGCCGCATCCGTAACGTGGAGGAGGTGGAAACACAACCCTTCACCATGCATGATGCTGTAATGGAGTACCTGGAGCGCTTCTCACCGGTAAAACCCTCCCTCGACGGAAGGGCAGTTGCCACAGACCTGGGCCCCTTTTCCTTCTCTACCTTGCCAGGTACCCACTATCAGTTTCGGTGAATCCATTGATTTGGGGTTTTTAGAATTTGAGAAATGAAAAGAAGAACAAAACAATTAAAAAACAAAGCTTTATGAAGACGATAAACAAGATGATGATAGTGGCTGTTTCAGCCCTGCTATTGGCTGCATGCACCCTGACAACAGAGCAAAAAAATGAGCAGATAGCTGCAACGGAGACAGCCGATGTAAAGAAAACCGACTACCTCACCCTGACCAGCAATGTGCAGCAGATCAGAGCCATCGCTCACGCGGTCAGTCTGATGCAGCAGGATGAAACATATCATTTCAACAGTATGGAGGTGGTGATTTGCGGCCAGACTGTCACTGAACTGACCAAGCCCGATGTAATGGAACCTATCCTGAAAGCAATTGCCGATGCCAATCTGCAGGTGAAAGCATGCGGTTTCTCGGTGAACGGTCAAAAGGTCGATCGCTCCCAACTCCCCCCCGAGATTGAGGTGGTAGAAAACGGTATCGCCTACGCATTGGCAATGCAGCTTGCAGGATATGAAGTGCTCGGCCTGTAAGGAACAATAAATATTTCATTGTAACAGGAGGATGCAGCCTCCCCAATATTTGGGAGGTGTATCCTCTTTTTTGAATCCCACTGCCTCCATTCTCACATATTTTTTTTATGTTTGTAGACTCTTTTATGATAAAACTTGGAAAATGGAGTACGGAATCATTGATTTCTTGAAGCTGGTAGGCTCATTGGGTCTCTTCCTGTATGGGATGAAAATCATGAGCGAAGGCCTGCAGAAGATGGCAGGTAACAAACTGAGGAACATTTTGTCGGCGATGACAAAAAACCGGGTGATGGGGGTTCTCACCGGCATATTGATCACCGCCCTGGTACAATCCTCATCCGCCACCACCGTCATGGTGGTGAGCTTCGTGAATGCCGGATTACTGAGCCTGATCCAGTCCATCGGTGTGATCATGGGTGCCAACATCGGTACCACGGTCACCGCATGGATGATCTCCTTCTTCGGGTTCGGCAAGTTCTCCATCAGCGCCCTCTCCATACCGCTGATGGGTTTGGCACTGCCGCTGATCTTCTCATCCAGGAGCAAGAACAAATCGTTGGGCGAATTCATCTTCGGATTTGCCTTTCTTTTTATGGGTCTCGACTTCCTGAAAGGAGCGATGCCCGACCTGCAGAACAACCCCGAAGTGCTTGCCTTCGTGCAGAACTTCACCGGTATGGGTCTCCTCTCCACCCTTTTTTTCCTGCTGGTGGGGACGGTGCTGACCATCATCGTGCAATCGTCCAGTGCCACTGTGGCACTGACGCTGATCATGGCAGTTCAGGGATGGATCGATTTCCCCAGTGCCGCGGCCATGATCATGGGAGAGAACATCGGCACCACCATCACCGCCAATGTGGCTGCCATACCGGCCAACCTGTCGGCGAAGCGAACTGCTTTTGCCCACCTGATATTCAACGTGATGGGAGTAATCTGGATGCTCTTTGTCTTCAGACATTTCGTACAACTTGTCGACAACATCGTGCCCAGCTTCGCATCGGTACATCCCTCGGGCATCACCCCCTTCGTGACCTCCCTCTCGCCTGAAACATACTCGCAGATCACCACCCTCTCCCGGGCGGAGCTCTCTCCGGAGCTGGCAACTCTACAGGACCAGTACCACAGCTACCAGTCGGCCACCTCTTACGGCTTGTCGCTCTTCCACACGCTGTTCAACATCACCAACGTCTTCTTGATGATCTGGTTCGTGAAGCTCTATGAGAAGATATGCCTCAAGCTGATCAAACCTAAAAAGGGTGAGGAGGAGGATGAAGAGTTTATCCTGCAGTATATCTCAACTGGGATGGCCTCTACCGATGAACTCTCCATCCTGCAGGCAGAGAAAGAGGTAGAGGTATACGCCGCCCGTGTGAAGAAGATGTTCGGTTTTGTGAAGAAGATGACCAACCTGAAGAAAAACGACAAGAAGTTCCTGAAGCTATACAATCGTACAGAAAAATATGAGGATATCTGCGACCGGATGGAGGTGGAGATCGGCTCCTACCTGAGCAAGGTAGCTGAAGGCAAGCTGAGTAACCAGAGCAAGGAGCGCGTACGCTCCATCCTGCGGGCGGTGACCGAGATTGAGAGCATCGCCGACTCCATCTGCAACATCTCTCGTCATCTGAAACGGAAGATGGAAGCCAATGTCAAGTTTGAGGATATGATCGTGGAGAACATCAACTCCATGTATGAACTGCTGGACACTTCGCTGGACAACATGCAATTCATGCTAAAAGACCACAAGATCACCGAGACAGACCTGGTGAACAGCAGATATATAGAAACCAGCATCAACGAGAAGCGTAACCTGCTGAAACGGGAGAATGTGGAGAACCTGAACCAGAAGCTTTACTCCTATCAGAATGGTGTCTTCTATATCGATATCATTTCCGAATGTGAACGAATGGGTGACTATATCATCAATGTGATCGAAGCACTCGAAAAGAAACATATTTAGCAACTATGAACGACTGGAAGAAACGACTCGACATCGTCTACTCTACCAACCCCGATTACCATTATCATAAAGAGGATGAGGAGACCGATGCTACCCTCCCGAAGGAGAAGCAGTTGCTGCGTGTCAGCCTCGACAAGCGCAATCGAAAGGGTAAGGCGGTGACACTGGTCACCGGCTTTCAGGGCTGCGATGAGGATCTACAGGTGTTAGGCAAGTTGCTCAAGATGAGATGCGGTGTGGGCGGATCGGCCAAGGAGGGTGAGATCATCGTCCAGGGTGACCACCGTTCAAAAGTGCTTGATATTCTCCAAAAAGAGGGATATGCAAAGGCACGCATCATCTGAACGGGAGCTGCTCCATCTGATCAAAGCCTCCGCCGGATCGGGCAAGACACATCGACTGACCGGCGAGTACCTACGTCTGCTATTTTCCCGGCCCAATAACCATACCCACATCCTGGCAGTGACCTTCACCAACAAGGCTACCGATGAGATGAAATCGCGCATTGTGGAGGAGCTGCACCGACTGGCCTCGGGTGAGCCATCGGGCTACCTGGATGATCTGGCGCAGGAGTTCTCCATGAGCGAGAAACAGGTCAGAAAGCTATCCAGAAACATTCTCGAGACCATACTGCAGGACTACTCTGCCTTCACCATCAGCACCATCGACCGCTTCTTCCAGCGTACCATGCGTGCCTTCACCCGTGAGATTGGGCTGACCGGAGGATACAACATCGAGGTGGAGGAGTCATCCATGCTGATGGAGGCGGTGGACCTGATGCTCTCCGAGCTGGATAAGCCGGAGAACAGCTCCCTCTCCGACTGGCTGTTGCGCTTCATGCATGATAGTATCGAGGAGGGCAGGAACTGGAAGATTGAGAGTCAGGTCTACGAGCTGGCGGCACAGCTCTCCAATGAGACATACAAATCACTCACACCTGAAGAGTTTGCAGTGATCCAGGACAAGCAGTTCCTGAAGGAGTACAGACAGATGCTGTTGCACATCATCCGCAGCTATGAAAGGGAAATCAAGGAGGCAGGTGTGCAGGCTGTTCAGATCATGGAGCAGCATGGGCTGGCGGTGAGCGATTTCAAGTATGGCGACAGATCGGGATTCCTCTTGTTTGTAAAGCTGGCAAACGGAATCATTGAGAAGCCCTCAGACCGCCTCAGAGGAGCGGCTGACAACGTGGAGTTATGGATCGGCGGCAAGGCGAAGGAGAAAGAGAGCGCTTTTCACAGTGCCTATGCAGCCGGACTGAACGACTGCCTGAACCGGGTCATTCAGCTTTCAGACAACAACAGAGAGTATACGACAGCAAAGGTTATCCTGCAAAACTTTTACACGCTTGGCATACTGAGCGATATCAAAAACCGATTGCGAAGCCTGCAACAGGAAAACAACACCCTTTTCCTCTCCGACACCACCGAGCTCTTGAACCAAATCATCGCAGGTGCCGATGCTCCCTTTATCTTTGAGAAAACAGGGACACTGCTTACCCACTACATGATCGATGAGTTTCAGGATACCTCCCGCATGCAATGGCAAAACTTCATGCCGCTCATACGGGAGAGTCTCGCTTCCGGCAACTTCAACCTGATCGTGGGAGATGTGAAGCAGAGCATCTACCGCTGGCGCAACTCCGACTGGCGTCTGCTGGAGGAGACGGTGGAAGAGGATCTGCACCGTGAGAACATCCGCGACCACGTGCTCGACACCAACTGGCGCAGTGACGCCCATATCGTCCGGTTCAACAATGCATTCTTCACCAACGCAGCAGCACTCCTGCAGGAGCAGGTTAACACGCTGATACGAAAGGGTGATGAAGCCAACCCGGGAAGACCACCCAACACCCAGATCAGGGATGCCTACGCTGAGGTCTGTCAGGAGCTGCCGTCGCACAAAAAAGATAGCGGTGGTCAGGTGAAGATCTCATTCCTAACCATCGATGAGGAACAGCAATGGAAAGAGAAAGCACTGGATCAGCTCCCTCATGAGGTTGAGAAGCTTCAGGACCAGGGATTTGCCCTGAAAGATATTGCCATCCTGGTACGCACCAACAGGGAAGCGACCGAGGTAGCTGAGACAATGCTGGCTTACGCGGAACAACACCGCGAAGGACTATACCGCTACGACATCATCTCCAATGAAGCACTACAGATTGGTAAAGCACAAAGTGTAAAAGCCGTGATTGCGCTGATGCGTCATTTTCAGCATCCCAATGATCCTACCCGCCGCATGATGGCCCTCTACGAGTATTACCGCTTTCACCGACAGGGGACTCCTGAAGAGGCAATTAAGAGTTACACCGATGAACCCTCCGCTGGATTCACTCCGGAATTGCAGGCACGTTTCAGAGAGCTGGCAACACTCCCTTTTTATGAGATGATTGAATCATTTTTTTCTCTCTCTGTCGATGTCATTGATGAGCAGGAAAATGCACACGTACAGGCATTCCTCGATATCGCCCTCCGTTTCAGCACCAATCGCTCGGGTGATCTCAACAGCTTCCTGGAGTGGTGGGATGAGAAAGGGCACAAGAAAACGCTCTTCTCACCCGACAGCCAGGATGCCATCAGGCTGATCACCATTCATAAGTCGAAGGGTCTGGGCTTCGGAGCGGTAATTATGCCCTTTCTCAGCTGGAACACTGACCATGGCTCGGGACAGAGCCAAATCATCTGGTGCAAACCCCGTGTGGCACCGTTTGAGATGCTGCGCATCGCTCCGCTTCAATATGGAAAGAAACTGACAGAAACAATCTTTCGGGAGGATTACCTGGAGGAGAGGCTATTCACTTACATCGACAACCTCAACATGCTCTATGTGGCCTTCACACGGGCCAGACACCGGCTGATCGCCTTCGCACCACTGCCTGCAAAGCCCGGTTCGATAACAGATGTATCCGATCTTCTTTGGCGCAGTATCAAAGCCGTTCACCAGCCATCGCCTAAGGAAAGGGAACTGATCGACCTGCGTGACTATTTCTCTGAAGAGGAGCAAACACTGGTGTACGGCGATGCTACATTCTTCAGCAAAAAGGAGAGCCAACAGATAGCCATCACCAAAACAGGTAAGTGGCAATCCATTCCCATCGATGACCGTCTGCGATTGCGCCTCAACGGTATTGGCTACTTCTCCGATGATGGCAGTCGTGACTATGGCAAGCTGATGCATGCTATTGTCAGCAATGTGGTAACGCTTGACGACCTGCCGCAGGCTGTTGAGAACAAGATTTCGGAAGGAGAAATACCTGAAGAGGATCGCGATGAGACCCTCCGGAAATTGCACACCATGCTGTCGCTACCTGCTGTGATTGACTGGTACAACGGCAGGTATACAGTACTAAACGAGACACAACTGCTGCATCCCGAATGGGGTTTTCGTCGTCCCGACAGGGTGATGATTGGCAACAGTGAGGTAATCGTGGCCGACTACAAATTCGGTGAAGTGGAAGATTTGAAATACATCCGGCAGGTGCAGCATTACATCCGAACGATCCGGGAGATGGGATTCGACAATGTAAGCGGTTATCTCTTCTACATGAGAACCGGCCATCTACTCCGCGTGTAGGTGAGATACAGGAATCAGTTTAGTTCTTACCTGATGCGAAGTAATCATTGAAAAAGAGAATCTGATACTTCACCGCATTGCTCCAGTAGTGGCTGTTGTGTCCCCCGGGACGAGAGATGAAGTCGTGAGGGATATTGCGATAAAGGAGTTCGTTGTGCAACCGCTGGTTCACCTCAAGAAAGAAATCCTGCGTGCCGCAGTCGAAGATAATCTTCATGCTGCCCGGCTTGAGAAGATGCAGCTGTCCCATCACGCTGTATTCTTCCCATCTCTCCGGATGGTCACGCAATGTTCCCAGTCGATCGGCCATATCCCAGTTATCAGGGAACGGACGGATATCCACTCCTCCGCATATGCTGCCACAGGCACCAAACTGATCCTGGTTGCGGAAACCAAGGTAGAGCCCACCGTGTCCACCCATGCTCAGACCCGTTATGGCCCTTCCCTCACGGGCAGGTAAAGTGTTGTACTGGCTATCTATATAGCTGATCAGCTCCCGTGTCACGAAGGTCTCATAGCGAAAAGCAGGATCCTCAGGACTGTCCCAATACCAGCTGCCGTAGCCGCCGTCGGGACAAACAATCATCATCCCATATTGATCCGCCAGCCTGGTGAGATGAGGTGCCTCATATATCCAACCGTCGTAGCGACCGCTGTACCCATGCAACAGATAGAGCACGGGAAATTTTCTTGCTTCGTTAGTGGTGGCAGGTTTGATCACCACACTCTTGATCTCCTTATTCATGGAAGGACTAAACACCTTCACTGTATCAACAGTAGCGGAAAAGAGGCTCAGGGTAGAGAGGGTGACCAGGAGAGCCGAGAAGAAAAAACGTTTCATAGGATTGATTTTATCAGTTTACCGGTCAAAGATACAAAAATCAAGGGTGATCAGGCAACACAAACATGGCCTTTTTTTGCATCCGGGAGAGGACAAACGGGAGTAACCCGGTAACAGACACAACAATTCAGAGGGTCAAAACGTTTTAATCGCATCAAACGTAAAACAAACACTACAATGGAAATACAATTCAAGATGGATGAGCAGAAACGTGGCTGTTTCTTTATTGAGAAGGAAGGACGACAGATCGCTGAGCTGGATTTCGAAGTGAAGGAGAACCTGCTCAACGCCTATCACACCGGAGTACGTCCCGAACTGGAGGGACAGGGCATCGCTGCCCGTCTCTTCAACAGGATGGTCAGCTTTGCACGCGAAGAGAGATACAAAGTGATACCCTCCTGCTCTTACATTCTGGTTAAGTTCAGACGACACCCCGACGAGTACGGAGACATCTGGTACCACATGGAGGATGAACCCACCGGTGAAGCCTGCGGGATTAAACCTAAGGGATAACAGACAGTCCTACATCTGCATCAGATCACCTTTAAATAATCATTACATATGGAGATGAACATCGAAACCATCAGCGCCATTGCCTTGGGCATTGGTCTGAGTGCCAGCACCGGATTCAGGGTCTTTATCCCGTTGCTGGTGGCGGGCATAGCCTCCCGCATCGGACTCATTCCATTGGGTGAGAGTTTTGCATGGATGGGATCCATGCCGGCACTTATCAGCTTTGGAGTTGCAGCTGTGGTTGAAGTACTGGCATACTACATCCCCTTTGTTGACAACCTGCTGGACACTATCGCCACCCCCTTATCGGTGGGTGCCGGCACACTGCTGATGACCTCGGTCTTCCCTGCCGAGAACGAATGGATCCGCTGGATCATGGGATTTGTGGTGGGTGGCAGTGCCGCCGCCACCATCCAGAGTGCCAGCTCAATGACACGCCTCACCTCCACAAGCCTGACTGCCGGTTTTGGAAACCCGGTGGTCTCCACCGGAGAGGGGATTGCCGCCACCGGCTTTTCGGTCATGTCTCTCTTCACCCCCATTCTGGTGGCCGTGCTGCTGGTGGTTGTAATGATCCTGCTGCTGCGTTACTCCTATAGGAAGTTGATTAAAAGCAGGAGAAGAGTGGTCTAACCGCCCTATTTACCTATCTTGATTCCATACCCGATGGCGCATGTTATGGCAGTGATCACCACGTTCCTTAGCTGTTCTTTCTCCATGAAGGGTATCAGCCGCCCCTTCAACTGATCGGCCATATCGAGACTGACCATCAGCGCCTTTACCTTCTCTTCCCGATATTGTTCTCCCAGTTGTTCGAAATAGGGAATCTCTTTGATGCAAGGGATACACCAGGTAGCCCTGAAGTTGATCGCATAAGACAAAAAATACTGAACGCTACAATAGTGAATCGGGATTCAGGTTGTCATGCTCAATATCCAGGTAGTACTTGTAGGTCCCCACCTTCAGTTCAGCACAGGCATCATAGTCGCAGACGATGATACCCTTGGGATGCAACTGCAGTGCGCTGATGGTCCACATATGGGTGATAGCTCCCTCCACGGCATGATAGAGAGCCCTGGCCTTGTGATGGCCGTTCACCAAGATCATCACCTCCCGGGCATCCAGCACAGTGCCGACACCGACTGTAAGGGCGGTTTTGGGCACCTTGTCCACATCATTATCGAAAAAGCGGGAGTTGGCAATCACCGTGTCGGTGGTGAGGGTCTTGATACGTGTGCGGGAGCTGAGTGACGAGCCCGGCTCATTAAAGGCGATATGACCGTCAGGGCCGATTCCCCCCAGGAAGAGATCGATACCGCCTACATCAGCAATAGCCTGCTCGTAGGCAGCACACTCTGCATCGGGATCATCGGCCATCCCGTTAAGGATATGGACGTTTTCCTTCTTGATATCGATGTGACGGAAGAGGTTATCCCACATGAAAGTGTGGTAACTTTGGGTGTGATCCTCCGGCAGTCCGATGTACTCATCCATGTTGAAAGTGATCACGTGTTCAAACGACACGGCACCTGTTTCATAAAGCTTTATCAGTGCCTGATAAGTCTGCAGGGGTGATGAACCGGTAGGTAATCCCAGCTTGAAAGGTTTCTCGGCTGTGGGAGCCGCCTTATTGATTTTTGCAGCGATGTAGTTGGCTGCCCACTGTGCCATCTGACCGGCATCGGGTTGAATAATCAGTCTCATGTTTAATATCTTATTTAGTGACAGTCTTTTTTCTTACCGGGTGATACGGCTGCACCCGACAACAGCTTGCAGGCCATGTTTCTTGCCAGCGACAGGGCTTTTTCCTCTACTTCATCCATCATCGCCTGCTTCATCACTACCGGATCGCCCACCAGCTCTACATCCGACTCTTCCGCGAAAGCAGCCAGCTGCTTGGCTGAAGCATCAGCCCAGGTGAAACTACCAAAATAGCCGAAGAAACGGTTCTGCAGGGATCTGTTCTGCAGGGCTGAGAGAAGGCTCTCCACGCCCGGATAAAGCTTGTTGTTATAGGTGGGAGACCCAATTATTAATCCCTTATAGGTAAAGACATCGCGTATGATATCAGAGGCATGGCTCTTGGCAACATTGTGCATTACAATGTTACGGATGCCGTTTGCAGCCGCTTCGGCAGCAATCAACTCAGCCAACTGCTCCGTATGGCCATACATGCTCCCGTAGGCGATGACCAGTCCGCTTTCCGCCTCATAACGGCTAAGCCTGTCATAGAGACCCACCACTTGTGAGATGTTCTCTTTTTCTTTCCAGACCGGACCGTGAGTGGAGCAGATCGTCTCGATCGGCACGCCTGTCAACTTCTTCAGGGCGGTCTGTACCGGTGAACCAAACTTGCCAACGATGTTGGAGTAGTAACGAATCATCTCACTCCAGTAGCGTTCAGGGATAAGCTGACTGTCCAGCACACCACCATCGAGGGTACCGAAGGTTCCGAACGCATCAGCGCTGAACAACATCTTCTTCTCGGGCAGGTAGGTCATCATGGTCTCCGGCCAGTGTACCATTGGTGTCAGATAAAAACGGAGGGTGTTAGAGCCGAGGCTTAGGGTCTGCATATCCTCAATCATAATCACATTCCGTGTGATGCCATAGTATCCATTAAGCATCTTCACCGTATGTTTGTTACCCACGATTTGAATATCAGGGTATCGGCTGAGCAACAGACCAATCGAGCCTGAATGATCCGGTTCCATGTGATTGACGATCAGATAATCAATCGGGTTGTCTCCCAACACTGCTGCAACCTTCTGAAAGAAAAGATCAGAGTAGCAGACATCCACCGTATCGATCAGTGCTCTCTTTTCATCATCAATGATATAGGAGTTATAGGATACGCCATTGGGCAGCGGCCATAGGTTTTCGAAGAGATGCTTCGTGCGGTCGTTCACACCCACATAATAAACATCTTTGTCAATTTCAAGTGGTTTGTACATATGTAAGCAGGTTCAACGTTAATAGGTTTGTAAATTAGTATGTTAAGCTGACCGCTTATTGCTTATTGCTTATAGCTCACGGTTTACCGCTTATTTCTTCTTCTTCGGAGTGAATGGTTTCGCCATTTCTGACTGGCGGGGTGTATCAGCTTTCAAGGCCGGACGTCTCAGTGCTTCAACAATCAGCCAGATACCCCAGATGATGAAGGGAACGCTGAGCCACTGTCCCAGTATCAGGCCGGTACTTTCACGCATGGCGATTTCGGAGTCCACCTGTACATTCTTGATATACTCAACGAAGAAGCGGAAGAGAAAGATGATCAGGATTCCCACCCCGGTAATCAGCCCCTTACGGTCTTTGGCATCAGCACCCCAGTAGAGCCAGAGGGTGATGCCGAATACTACCAGGTAGGCAGCTGCTTCATAGATCTGTGTTGGGTGTGACGGCTCTGTGAAAACCGGCTCTGCACCCTGCATCCACTGATAGAGGTTATCCACAAACCGAAAACCCCAGGGTTTATCGGTAGGGCCCCCGTAAATCTCATGGTTCATCAGGTTACCGAGACGGATCATAGCGGCTGTAAAGCCCGTGGGCACCATCACCCTGTCGAAGGTCCAGAGCATGCTCTGCTTTGTTACCTTCCTGGAGTAGAGCCATACGGCAATGATGATACCGATCACGCCGCCATGGCTGGCCAGTCCCCCTTCCCACACCTTTAGTATCTCCACTGGATTGGCCAGGTAGTAGGCAGGTTCATAGAAGAGGCAGTGACCCAGTCGTGCACCTGCAATGATTCCCACCATCATGTAGACAAAGAGGGAATCGAACCATTTCTCTGGCAGATCCTCATGTTTGAAGATGCGCTGCACCATTGACACTGCGACAAGCAGTCCCACGACCCACAGGAGGCCGTACCAGCGGATCTCCCTTCCAAAAATAGTGAATAGTGTGGGGTCTACATCCCAGGTAACAGATAATAGTAAGTCCATCAGTGATTCAGTTTTTTGACAAAGATAATAAAAATCAAACCAGTTTCCTGATCCACTCCTCTTTATCGCCCGGCAGCAGATCCACTACTGGTATCTCAACCATGGTATAGGCACCAGGTTGTTGACTTATTGATGCACGAGCTGCTGAGACTAACACCTGTGCTGTGAGTGCCGGGTTGTTGATGCGCATATCAAAACGGAAGAGCTGGTTCTGTGTCTTGCCTGACACCCCCTTACGCTCCATCAGCACACCATGTCCCATATCCTTGAGGGCTTCTACATCCTCCACCTGGAAGACATGGGTCTCATCGTGTGAAAAATAATCGTCCTGCTTGATCGCTTCGGCAACACTTTTGTAGTCATACCCATCCAGAAGTTCCACGTAGACCATTCTTCGGTGCACCCCCGTACCAGTTGGAATGGTCATGGAGAGGGCTGCCTTCACCCCTTCAATGGCTTTCACAGCCACAGTATGCCCCATACTCATGCCCGGTCCGAAGTTGGTATAGGTGATTCCCTTTGGGGCCAGGGCTTCCAGAAGCGTGCGCACCACCGAGTCGCTACCCGGATCCCATCCGGCTGCAATCACCGAAACAGCATGGTGTTCACGAGCGGTCTTATCAAGTGAGCCACGCAGTTGCCCGATCCGGCTATGGATATCGAAGCTGTCGACCGTGTTAATTCCTTTTTCCAGACAGGATTTGGCATACTCCTCCACCTTACGCGTAGGGGTACAAAGCAGGGCTACATCCACCTTTTCAAGTTGGGTTATATCTGTCACCACCCGGAATGATTGCAACTCTGCGGGTATCCGTGTGACATCACGCCGCACGACACCTGCAATTTCAAAGTCGGTAGCCGCATCCAATGCTTCCACCACAAATTTACCGATGTTGCCGTAACCCACTACGGCAGCTCTGATTTTTTTTAACATAATTTCTATTTTTGGGGTTATAATTGTTCGTTCTGTTCTTTATCCTGCAAAAATAGGGAAAAATGTGCTACTTAAAGCATGCATCTTGCAGAATATTAACCAGACTTGTCAGTCGAAAAAGCAAGCCATTAGCTACAAAATCTCAAATCTCAAATCAAAGAACCTCCTCTTCCTCTTCTTCCTCATCTTCCCACACCACCGCGGGCTTTTGCGGACCCTCCTTACGATAGATCACTGCCATCAGTAAACCGCTGAGTGCACCTGAGAGATGCCCCTCCCATGAGATGGAGGCATCTATCAGTTCGGTGACCGGAAAGATGCTCCAGACAGA